>CADBNS010000245.1 GCA_902796065.1 Ruminococcus flavefaciens | reverse complement strand
GCTTCCGGACTCTACCATAACCTCAACATAGTTCTTATCTGTATCGTCGCTTACTGTGTAAGTACCGGGCTTAACGATGAAGTCCTTCTGACCCTGCTGAGCGATTACAGAACCCTCTGAAGGAGCCTGTGTCGGAGCAGCTGTAGGTGCCTGTGTAGGAGCCTGTGTCGGACCAGCTGTAGGTGCCTGTGTAGGAGCCTGTGTTGTAGGAGCAGGAGTTGAAGCATCGCCAACCTTGATGTCAAGACCCTTGAGTGTCAGACCGCCCTGCTTTGTATCGAGCTTAGTTGTGCCAACCTCGATGAGGTTTGACATAACGTCAGCGTTCTTTGCATAGTCGCAGAAATCCATTGTGTAAGTGCCGTTCTTTGTTCCCTTAGGGAATGTAACATTTACAACATAGATCGGGAATGTATCAGAAGCGCCTGTATCTGTCCATGTGTAGCCGCCCTGAGGAGCTGTCCATGCACAAGATGAGAAAGCGTTCTTTGTATCAGCCTTTGAATAGCCTTCGTTAGCTATATCATAAACCTGTGAACCATTCGCATATGAGAAGTTCGGCTTACCTTTGCTGGTCTTCATTTCGCCAGCGAATGTGATAAGCTTGTTATAGTTGATTGTAGAACCATCTGTGAACTTATAGTCAATAGCCTCAGGAAGGTCAGACTTAGGCTCTAAAGCCATGTACTTGCCGTCCTCATCCTTATCACCGAAAAGGATGCCTGAAGCGTCACCATCAGAAGTCTTGATAGTGAACTGAGCAGAGATTGTCTGGCTGTCAGCTGACTTCTCTACTACATAAAGACCAACCGGGATGGTTACGTCATGAGCAGCAATGTCTGCTGCAGAAATTGTTGCAGAAGCGCCATTGAAAGGACGCAGTTCAAGGGTCTTACCCTCGACAGCAGCACCGGAAGTAAAAGGAACTGCTGCACCTACGATCGTTGC
Organism: Ruminococcus flavefaciens; assembly: GCA_902796065.1. GTDB lineage: Bacteria > Bacillota > Clostridia > Oscillospirales > Ruminococcaceae > Ruminococcus > Ruminococcus flavefaciens_X. Next base: position 6,776 of record CADBNS010000245.1, on the reverse strand, counting down.
AGCCATAGCAAGTGATGTAGCTGCAGAAAAAATTTTCTTCATTTGTAATAATTCCTTTCTTGAGGTCTTGAAGACCTTTATTAACTTATGATTTGGGTTTGTATTCCTTTGTAAGGGGGACAAATCAGATAATCTCAGGATTTACTCAGCTGTTGTGCTTGACATCATACTCCTGAACCCATACTGAATCGTTAGCAGTAATGCCCTTTACGCCATCGCAATCTGCGTTAAGCAGACCCTGATCGCTCAGAGGATACTTTGTTTCGTTTGCAACGAACTGAAGGATAGCAAGAGAATCACCAAGGGTTACCTTACCGTCACAGTTAGCATCACCAAGGACAACTGTCTGTGCAGGAGCTGTAGTAGCTGTAGTACCAACGTTTACACCGCCGTTAGTAACCTTAACTGCATACTGAACCATTTCCTTACCCTTGAGGTAGCCACAGTCGATGTCAGAGTATGCAACGCCTGATTCCGGATAGGTATCATGTGGAGTTGCAACAAGCTTGATAGCTGCTTTCTTTCCATCGGCAACGCCGGACTTGACCTTACCGCTGATTGTGCAGAATACACCATCCTGCTTCAGCCAGTAAGAAGCATCGCTAAGTGAAGTAGTCCACATAACGCTTACCAGACCGGTCTTAGTATCGGTATATGTGCTGAACTCAGGGATCTGTGAAGCGATAGAGTCGCTCTTTCCTGTGTTTGTTGCAGCACCTGCCTTTACTGAGTCGATAGAGATCAGGTCACCATCATACTCAATTGAGAAATTAAGTGCCTGGATTCCGGTTGACGGGATGTCAGCCAGTGATACTTCCACTGTGTAGTCCCCTCCTGCCTTAGCTGTCGCCTCACTGACGGATATCTGCACTGTTTCGCCAGCAGCAGCAGCAGGTACAAGTGAGCAAACTGAAAGTGAAAGCATCGTAGCAGCCATAGCTCCGATGACTATCTTTTTTGTCTTCATGTTTTTTCCTCCTTCTTCATTAATGTTATATAACAAAGGAACGGGCTGCCCCTTTTATTATATCTTGTCTTGGATCGCGGTACCGATACCGCATCATGAACAAACACCAGGGATCGGGGATAACCAGCAGACCAACCGCAGAAAACAGACATATGTACATTGTCTGGACTACAGAAGCGACTGAGTATTCCGGACCCTCTCCGCAGTGCTGTGATCATAGACGCATCACACTGCCGTGACGAGATACTCAATCCCAAAATCTATATTTATTCATGATTTCATTATATAACAGGTCTCAAAAAAAGTAAATAGGTTTATATTGTTTTTGGTATTTTATCTAAACATTCATAACCATTTTTGCACTGTTTGCACAATTGGATAAAATCCAGAAAAGTGCCAAAAGTAAAGGTTTATGAACCAAATATGAACAGTTAAACTTATTTATTCAGTTTCTGAAATTCCTTGGGAATATTCTCATTAATTATATCATTTATAATATCCCAGCTGAAGCTTGTATAAGTGCCCTGAGGTACCGCGTAAGGGATACCGTGAGCAGCCGCAAGCTCAGGGGAATACTTGCTGTATGGGTAAACTCTCAGATTAGCAAAATCGGGGGACTCATAGTGTACGATGGTAGGAATGCAGCCCACATCGTCGAGTCGCACTTCACCGGTCTCACCGTCAACAACGATGTTGAAATCCGGCATTTCGCCCACAAGGTTGAAGTTATCAGTCTGACAGCAGATGAAGTTGCCCATGGAGTAGTAAACGAAGCCCTTTGAGCCATCGTCGCGCTCCACCCATTCCATAGTTTCAGCGGTATGGGTATGGCAGCCGAGGATAACATCGGCGCCCCATCTAATCATCCTATTCGCAAGTTCTATACGGTCCTCGGACACAAGATGGGTATCTTCAACGCCCCAGTGAGCGGAAACTATAACAGCATCGGCCAACTCCTTAGCCTCCTTGATCTGACGTTCAATGACGTCCTCCTCGCTGTTCATAACGACTCTCAGGGGAGAATCCTCAGGGAAAGAGAAACCGTTGATATGCTCCGCGTAAGCCAGAAAAGCGATCTTTACACCGTTGACCTCGCGGATCCTGATGTTATTTGAATCCTCCTCGTTGAGGTAAGCTCCCAGAACAGTGAGGTCATTCTCCTCAGCCTTTTTGTTCCAGAAGTTTATAGACTCAGCCAGTGCATCTGCGCCGAAATCGAGAAGGTGGTTATTCGCCATAGTGAAAACATCGAAGCCCAGGTCAATGACCGCATCAGCGACCTCCGGCGGCGAATTGAACAGCAGTGCACCGCCGTTTCCGCCTCTGAGCTCATTGCTTTCGGAAATTATAGTTTCCTGATTGAGGATAGCCACATCAGCATCTTCCACCAGGTACTTGACATTTTCATAGAGGGGCTTGAAGTTGAAGTTTTCGCCTTCCCCGGCAAGCGCCTCAGCATTTTTATAAACGGAATAGTGGATCAGATTATCGCCGGCAGCCACAACATGAACGACCTTGTCCTCCGGCACCGGCTCGGTAGTCGGCTCCTCTGTGGGAGGCTCAGTAGCGACAGGAACGGAGCTGCCCGAAGCACCGCCGGATCCGGCAGAGCCAACGACACGTGTTCCGCAGCTGACGCATGAAAGAGTAAGCGCCATGATCGCTGCCATACCGGCAGCACTGAACATTTTGAACTTCATTTTACCGACTTCCTTTTCCCGCTGACGCCTATAATGACAGCGATCTTACATAAAATGCATCTGTTCCGGTAATATTATATCACATAATTCCGGCTTTTGCAATTACTTATTGTATGATTTTTAAATGTGATTACAACCAGTTTTATCGATTCTGAAAACAATTAAGGTTGATAAAAGGCGGTATTTTGCGAAAAAACGTCCCTGAACCATCTTCCTTTAATTATTTTTATGCAATCATACGAATTTCAGCCAATTTCATTGTGCATTTTTGCTATATCAAATTCTGCTGTTCTGAAGCTGAATGAACTCAGCTGCCAGATCCTCAGCCTCCGCATAGGAGGAGAGCTGATAGCATCTGCCGCGGAATTTTGCCGAACCGTAGTAGCCGTTCATGTACCATGCCGCGTGTTTTCTCGCCTCATGCATAGCCATCTCCTCATTTTTCACACTGAGGCTGATTATCAGCCGGATATGCTCCAGCATGACCTGCATTTTCTCCTCAAGTGCAGGCGGAACATACTCCTCACCGGACAGATGAGCTTCAATTTCGCGGAAAATAAAGGGATTTCCGTAGCTGCCCCTGCCGATCATAACGAGATCGCAGCCCGTTGAGCTGTACATATCCATGCAGCTTTGCAGGTCGGTAATATCTCCGTTGCCTATAACGGGGATACTCACAGCCTGTTTCACCTGTCTTATAATATTTCTGTCAGCGATACCGCTGTAGAACTGATCCCTTGTACGTCCGTGAACAGCAACAGCCGCCGCACCTGCCGCCTCAGCAGCCTTTGCAAGCTCCACCGCATTGATGGAATCGGCATTCCAGCCGCTGCGTATCTTGACGGTGACGGGGGTATCTCCGGCAGCTCTTACAGCTGCGCGTATGATGTCCTCCGCAAGGCTTACGTCCTTCATGAGAGCTGAACCGGCACCCGTACCGACGACCTTCGGCACTGGGCAGCCCATATTTATATCGATAATATCAGGCTCATAGCGGAGCACAATATCCACAGCCTTCTCCATGAACTCCGGCTCATTGCCGAAGAGCTGCACAGCCATGGGACGCTCCTCAGGGGTAACAGTACACAGCTCAGCGGTCTTGCGGTCGCTGTAGCAGATGCCCTTGGCGGACACCATCTCGCTGACCACATAAGCCGCGCCGTACTTCTTGCACATGAGCCTGTATGCTCTGTCCGCCACACCTGCCATGGGAGCCAGCGCAGCAGTACGTTTAACAGCTATCTTACCAATGCTTATAGTATCTGTCATTTGTCAGCTTTAGCCTCTCCGCCGTTCCTGAAAACGAGCAGCTTGCTGATGACGTAGTTGAGTATAAGCACCACGACATTAGCGACGATCTTCATGACCCAGTAATTGACCTTGCACAGACCATTTCCGACGCCCATCATAGCAGCCTCAACGATGAGAGTGAATACTCGTCCGCCGTAGAATGATGCAGCCTCTTTTGTTATCTCAGCTGCACCGGAAGCGTGGGAATCGAACACCCACAACCTGTTGGTGACATAAGCGAATGTCACGGCGCAGATCCATGAAAAGACGGTACTTACAGTACTAACTATACCGTCGCCCATACCTGCTTTTTCCAGAAGAGCCTTGGCGATACCTGCTGACACGAAGCTGACAACAGTAGTAAGCACGCCGAAGAAGAGATACAGCCACTTCTCCTCGTACTTATAATAAAGCTCGCGCAGTGGCTTGGGGAGTATATTTACGCAGGCTCTTATAAGCTTTACCATATTATTTCCTCTCTTTTGCAGTAATTATCGATTATTCACAGTACCGGTCACTTGTCAGCGCCGACCTCTCCGCCGTTCTTGAAAACGAGCAGCTTGCTGATGACATAGTTGAGGATAAGCTCAGCAACATTAGCGATTATCTTCATGACCCAGTAGTTGAGCTTGAACAAACCGTTTCCGATAACAATGACAGCCGTCGCAAGGACAAGCGTGAACACACGTCCGCCGTAGAATGAAGCAGCCTCATTGATTATCTCAGCCGCACCGGAAGCACGGGAATCGAACACCCACAGCCTGTTGGTGATATAAGCGAATGTCACAGAGCAGAGCCATGAGAAAACGGTGCTTACACTACTTACGGTAAAATCGCCCATACCAGCCTTCTCCAGAAGAGCCTTGGCGACACCTGCCGACACGAAGCTGACGACAGTAGTAAGCACGCCGAAGAAGAGGTACAGCCACTTCTCCTCGTACTTATAATAAAGCTCGCGCAGAGGCTTGGGGAGTATATTTACACAGGCTCTTATAAGCTTAACCATATTATCCCCTCTCTCCGCAATAAACTTTCATACTTTATAATAATAACAGCTATCGCCGAACTTTTCAAGTAGTTTTTGAAAAATAAAACTGTGCAAATGTAACAAAATATCATTCCGTCCCTGCCGCCGACCGCAATTTCTGACCGGATAGCAAAAAAGGACGGGTTTTCAGGCTATACTGACCCGTCGGCTGACACAAAATCTGCCACAGTACAGCTGAACAGTTCAGGAGTACTATGGCATGAATTGACAAATAATTATGCGCCCGATCAGATGTCATCCATTGAAAGTGTAGCGATAGCGTTGAGGCTCTCGTCGGCGCGTATGCCTGCGAGGAAGTTATAGCTTCCCTGACAGGCTATCATAGCACCGTTGTCGCCGCACAGTGATTTCTCCGGCATAAAGAATTCATATCCCCTTTCCTGACACGCAGCCGACATAGCTGCACGTACTCCGGAATTTGCGGATACTCCGCCGGCAAGCGCGATCTTCTTATAGCCCAGCGCCTCGGCAGCGCGCATGGTGTGATCGGTAAGTATACCGGAGATGGTGGACTGAATACTTGCTGAGAGATCATTACGGTCAATGTCAGTCCCCTTCTGCTCAGCGTTGTGGAGCATATTTATAACGGAGGTCTTGAGGCCTGAGAAGCTGAAATCGAACTCATTGCCTGCCACTGTCGGCCTCGGGAGTTTGAACGCATCGGGATCACCGGACTGCGCCGCCTTATCCACATGGACACCGCCGGGATACGGGAATCCCATTGCTCTTGCGCACTTGTCGAAGCATTCACCGGCAGCGTCATCGCGGGTACGTCCCACAACGCGGAACTGAGTATAGCTCAGCACCTCGATGATATGGCTGTGACCGCCGCTTGCCACGAGACAGAGGTACGGAGGCTCAAGGTCGGCGTGGGAGAGGTAATTCGTAGCGATATGACCGGCAATGTGGTGGACCGGTATCAGCGGCTTTCCGGAAGCCATGGCGAGTCCCTTGGCGAAGTTCACGCCCACAAGGAGCGCACCGATAAGTCCCGGAGCATAGGTCACGGCAACTCCGTCAAGATCAGCGAGAGTGACGCCAGCCTCATCGAGGGCTTTCCGTGTAACTCCCAGTATATTCTCACAATGGCGGCGTGAGGCTATTTCCGGCACAACTCCGCCGTATTTTTTATGCTCCTCGATCTGAGTAGAAATAACGGACGACCGTATCTCGCGGCAGTCACTGACCACACTTGCGGCAGTCTCATCGCAGGAGCTTTCAATTCCAAGTATCAGCATAACAATCAGCCTTTCAGTAATTTCTGCATAACGACAGCATTCTCACGGGGAGAGCTGTAAAAGTTCTTCCTGACGGATAAGCGGAGGAATCCGCATTTTTCGTACAGAGCAACCGCAGCGGAGTTGGACTCCCTGACCTCCAGAAAGATACTCTCGGTATCATCGGGCAGCAGTTCACAGAACCGCTCCATCAGTCTCACAGCCAGACCCTTTCTGCGGTATTCCGGATCAACGGCAACGCTGGTAATATCCGCCTCGCCCACAGCGGTATAGCCGGACAGCAGTGCAGTAACCTTCTCACCGTCCATGAAATACAGGACGATACCATTATCCTTTTCCGCCTCAGAGCGGAAGGACTCCGCGGACCAGCCGTCCGCACCGACGCACATTTTGTCCAGAGCAGAGAGTTTTTCGCACACGCCCTCATCTCCGGCGCACAGTCTTAATATCTCAGTCATATCAGCCCTTCGCCTCGTACCAGCTCTCGCCCTGATGCACATCAACAGCCAGCGGAACGCGCATATCGTACACAT
>CADBNS010000244.1 GCA_902796065.1 Ruminococcus flavefaciens | reverse complement strand
GGGTGCCGGTGCTGTACCTGTGGCAGCTGCGATGTTCAATAAGGTACCCGTCAAGGGCAAGAAGGTGGTATGCCTGCTGTCCGGCGGCAATATCGATGTGACCATTCTCTCCCGCGTCATCAAGCGCGGACTGCTCATGTCAGGACGTTCGTACTCCATGATGATCGAACTCATCGACAAGCCCGGTCAGCTCATGGACGTTTCACGTATCATCGCTGAAATGGGCGGTAATGTAACCTCGATACACCACGAAAGAGCTAATGAAGGTTCAGCTGTCAACGGCTGCTACCTGAGAATAGTCCTTGAAACCCGCAACTTCGAGCACGTTGAGCAGATAAAGGCTGCTCTTGCTGCTGAGGGCTTCAAGGTAATGAACTACAACGCATAAGGAGGAAATGATAATGATTAAAATACACACAGAAAAGGCTCCGGCTGCTGTCGGACCCTACTCACAGGCTATAGTTTCAAACGGAATGGTCTACACAAGCGGTCAGATAGCTATAAATCCCGCTACAAACACTGTTGAGGCTGATACCATTGAGGGTCAGACAGAGCAGATAATGCGCAACCTCGGCGCTGTTCTGGAGACTGCCGGCTCTTCGTTCGACAAGGCTGTAAAGACTACCTGCTTTCTGGCTGATATGAACGACTTTGCTGCGTTCAATGAGATATACGGCAAGTACTTCACTTCACTTCCGGCAAGAAGCTGCGTGGCTGTAAAGACACTCCCGAAGGGCGTCCTCGCCGAGGTGGAAGTTATCGCAGAGAGCAGCCTGTAAAGAGTACCGGCTTTTCGGATAACCCGAAAAGCCGGCTCGTTTTTTAGAACCTGTCCACATAGGGATTCATGTACGTCTTTTCGTCAAATTCGTACATTCACCCTATGTGGACAGGTTCTTATTCTGTATCACTCATCTGTGTACTGCTTCTGATTCTTCCTCAGCTTCGATTTCTGTCCGAAATTCAGCGATACTGTAAGTATCTTGTCGGAGTTGAACAGCTTCAGTGCGAAGAACATACATACAAGGAAGAATAACAGCTGATAGATTATACCGAACCAGAATACTCCGTTATGTCCGAACATCAGGTTAGGCATAGCTGTGAAGGTATGAGTGAAGGGTATCGCGTATATCAGTACTCTCAGTGCCATCGGCATGGAGTTTACATCTGCGAAAAGGGATATGAAATAGGGGATCATTGCCGCCATCATCAGCGGAAGCATTATGGTCTGTGATGATTTGGAATCGTTTACCAGTGCTCCAAGCATAATGGATACTGACAGGCATATGAGTATGGTAAGGAAGAGCTGTACGCCTACGAGGAGGTAGTCTGCAATGGAAAGTGAAAGTCCCAGTCTTGTCATACCCTCTGATACGGACATGAGACTGCCTGTCGCCTCTGACATAGCGTTTGTTACCTCATCGCTCATTGTTTCCATATTTGACATCATATCTCCGGATACGGAGAACATACTCTTTGCCATGAGTGTTGAGAATCCCACGGTATAGACTACAGCCTGAAGCATGGCAACTATAGCAGCTGCCAGCATTTTAGCTCCGATGATCGCTGTACGGGATACCGGCGCAGAAAGCAGGGTCTCAAGGGTCTTGTCTATCTTCTCCGTTGCAATGGCATTGACCAGCATTTGTGAGGTCATGATAATGAGTATGAATATTATTATGGGAAGTATCGCGCTCTGGAGCATTATTCTGCCGGTCACAGAGGAAGCAGATACGTCCGCCCATCTGTCGTTGACCACCGTCTTTTCGGTAATAGTTACCGGCTTCTCCATGAATTCGATGTCATCATCAGATATTCCGAGATTTTCGGAATAGCTATCAGAGATATACTTACGGAGGACTTCGATAGTGCCGCTGTTTTCGGTGTTGAGATTGCTCATCATGGACGCTGATTTCATCGATATGATGCTTATTATCTCCGGCTTATCGCTGGATTCAATTGACTCCGTGAAGCCCTTGGGTATGATGACCAGTCCCTTCAGGTCGTTATCTTTAAGGAAAGCGGCGTAATCATCGCCTTCCGTATCGATACGGCGGATATGATTACCATCTTTTTCCAGCTCACTGAGCATATTCCGCGTGAACTCCGTATCGTCCTGATCGCTGATGGTGATATTGTATTCCTGCTTTACGGCTTCGCTGATAGTGTCAGTCATTACGCTGCTGAGCACGAAGAACAGTACCATTACAAGGACGAATCCCATTATCATCTGGGCATTTATCAGCTCTTTCAGTTCCTTTTGAAGGAGATTAAAGAATTTCATTATCCTTCACCACCCTTTCAAAGACTTCCTCAAGATTCTCAGCGTTATAGCGCTCTTTCAGCTCTGCCGTAGCACCTGTGACAAGGAGATGACCCTTGGCGATTATACCTACGCGGTCTGACACGAACTCTATCTCAAGCATATTGTGCGATGACAGCAGGAAGGACATCTTCTCCTCAGCTGCAAGACGCTTGATGGTCTTGCGTATCTCTATGGCATTGAGTACGTCAAGTCCACTGGTCGGCTCGTCAAGTATCGCCAGCTTCGGACGGTTCATTACTGCACGGCTCAGCAGCAGCTTTCTTATCATACCGCGGCTGTAGCTGCCTATCTTATCGTTGAGGCGCTCCCCCAGACCGTTGATGCTCTTGGCGCGTTCAATATATTCGTTCATCTGCTTGGGGTCGGAGGTGAACAGACCTGCCATGAATTTCAGATAGCCGATACCAGTCATGGTCTTGTATGCACCGGCTTCGTCAGGAAGGTAGGTTATGGACTCACGGACCTTTGCGGGGTCCTTTTTTATGCTGTAGCCTGCTACAATCGCGTCACCGTCGGTGGGCGTGAGCAGTGTGGAGATCATGCGTATAGTAGTGGTTTTACCGGCTCCGTTGGGACCGATAAGTGCGAATATCTCTCCGGGAGAGATGTCGAAAGAGACCTTGTCTGCGGCGAGCACCTTTGCGTACTGCTTGGACAGTCCCTTTACTTCAAGGACTTTTTCCATGGATATTACCCCTTTTTCAGATATTTTATATGCATTCATTATATCATATGGTGCATTTATTGTCAATGTTTGCGTAAATATGCGCAGTTAATTTTACACATTTGTAGAAATCTTTTTACGCTTATTGACAAATGAATTTTATTGATGTAAAATATAGTGTATAAGGTTATTTGATATAACCTTATATACAAAATAAAAGGACTGTTAAAGATGAAAAATGTAATCAAAAAAATTGCAGCTGCTGCAATGGCTTTCACACTTCTCGGCGCAGGCATTGCTCTCCCTGAGAACCAGAAGGCTCCCGCTAAGACAACTACCATCACAGCTCATGCTGCAAGCTGCAAGCATCATGGCTACAGATACAAGGCTGGAAACGCTGTAAAGTGCGGCATCTGCGGCAGAGTTGTCTATTACTTATAATATTGTTTCCCAAACAAACTCCTGAATTAACTTGCTTCATGAGTTAACTGGTGTAGCAATAACGATCACAGCTCCCTTCACGGGAGCTTTCGTTTTATCCGCCTTCGTTGACTTTTCCTCACCGCAATGCTATAATTAATGCAATCCTCAATTCGTTCGGGGAGCAGTCTTGATTATACCGGAGGTCGATAACTATGCCCATTGATACTATAGAAAAGTCCCTTGACGAGGAGTTCCTTGACAGCATATGGAAGAAATTCTACAGGGCTGTCCGCGATTACAAGCTGATCCAGCCGGACGACAGGATCGCTGTGTGTATCTCCGGCGGTAAGGACTCGATGCTCATGGCGGTCTGTCTGCGCAGACTTCAGCGCATGAAGCACCTGCATTTCGACCTGCAATACATAGTAATGGATCCCGGCTATAATTCCGCAAATATGGACATGATAACATATAACGCGGACATTATGAGCCTGCCGGTACAGGTTTACAGTACGAAGATCTTCTCCTCCGCAGAAAAAACAAAGAATCCCTGCTTTCTGTGTGCACGGCTGAGACGCGGCTGGCTGTACAAAAAGGCGCAGGAGCTTGGCTGCAATAAGATAGCTCTGGGTCACCACTTCGACGACGTTATCGAAACTATACTCATGAGTATGCTGTACGGCTCTCAGATGAAAACCATGATGCCCAAGCTCCACAGCGAGAACTACTCCGGCGTGGAGCTGATACGTCCGCTGTATCTGGTGCGTGAGTGCGATGTGAAGCTCTGGGCTGAGCATAATGGTCTGAAATTCATCAGCTGCGGATGCAGCGTGGCGGAGAAGAATGCCGCTGAGCAGAGCGGCTCTAAACGCGCTGAGATAAAGGCTCTGCTGGAGCAGCTGCGAAAGGTCAATCCTGCTGTGGATATGAATATTTTCCGCAGCGCTGAGAACGTCAACCTGCAAACTCTCATCTCCTACCACATCGGTGAGGAACGCCACCATTTCCTCGACGATTACGACTCCGGCCGCACTATCCGCGGCACTATCAATAAGTAACGTTCTGCAAAAGGGTACCACCTTTTTGCAGTCCATTTTTTACCGTGACTGTTTTACTGTCATATCGACACGCCCTTCGTGTACAATAATTATAGCCGTTTACGGCTGGAGTTCACAACAAAGGAAGGGTCAGATGAAAAAAATATTTTCTAAAGCAGCGGCGATATTATTATCCGCATTTCTTATCGGTTCATTCACTGCTGCCGGTTACTACGCCCAAAAGCTTCCGGAGTCCATCACAGCGGAGTCCGGTGTACCGCTGGGTATTGCCGGTTATCCCCTGCTGCACATGGACAGCTCCGGTGCTGACACCGCTTCCGTCACATTTCTGGGAGCTATCCCCGTCAAAAGCATGGCAGTCACCAGTGCGGAGGCTCCTGTGCTCACGGTGGGTGGAAGTCCATTTGGCATTAAGCTGCTCATGGAGGGCGTAATGGTCACTTCACTGGGTACGGTCACTGACGCATCCGGAGTCCGCAGCTGTCCGGCAAAGGAAGCCGGAATAGTCCCGGGAGATGTGATACGTCTCGCAAACGGTCAGCAGGTCAGCTCCAACAGCGACATGGAGGAGATAATAAACCACAGCTCCGGAAAGTCCATTGAGCTGTCCGTACAGCGCGGCGACCGACAGTTTACGGCTCAGCTCCGCCCTGTCTGCTCCGCTGAGGGCAGGTGGCGCGGCGGTATGTGGGTGCGGGACAGCATCGCCGGCATCGGCACCATGACATTCATCAGCAAGGAGACCGGCAGATTCGCCGGTCTTGGTCACCCTATCTGCGACAGCGATACCGGTGAGGTGATACCGGTCCACAGCGGAGAGGCTGCGGCGGTTGACATCACCGATGCACGACGGGGTATACGTGGAGTTCCCGGTGAACTGCGCGGTACCTTCCTACAGGGTACTGCATACGGAGTTCTCACCGGCAACGGCGGCAGCGGAGTCTATGGCAGGCTGACCAATTCGGCTTGCCGTGAGCTGAGCTGCGGCACCGATGAGTACAAGCTGGCATACCGGCAGGAGATCTCCACAGGCGCGGCGGAGATACGCTCCACAGTGGACGGCTCAGGTCCGAAAATGTACACTGTGGAAATCGAGCGCATAGACTACAGCGGCGATCCCGACGGCAAGGACATGGTGATACACGTTACCGATCCGGAGCTTCTTGAACGTACAGGCGGTATCGTGCAGGGCATGAGCGGAAGTCCGATCATACAGGGCGGGCGCATCGTCGGCGCTGTCACCCATGTGTTTGTAGCCGATCCAACCCGCGGCTACGGCATTTTCGCAGAGACTATGCTAAACGCCATGGAAGCCGCATAAAATAGAAAAGGAGCTGCTGCACTAACTGTGCATCAGCTCCTGAGTATACATAGTTCAATTATCTGTTTTCTTCACTGAAACCGCTGTCTACCAGTTCGATAAGTGAATCAACTGCAGCTCTCTCGTCAGCGCCGTCAGCGATGACCTTAACGTTAGTGCCGCCAACGATACCCAGTGAAAGGATACCTAACAGGCTCTTTGCGTTAACTCTGCGCTCTTCTTTTTCGATCCAGATAGATGACTTGAACTCATTAGCCTTCTGAATAAAGAAGGTTGCCGGTCTTGCGTGAAGTCCAACCTGATTCTTTACCATTACTTCTCTTACAAACATATACAACTCTCCTATTCTCATAGTTGAAGCATCTGTGCTTCAGAAGCTTCTGTTCTGTTGTGGAGCCCCTCTCACGGAGCGTATACATATAATTTCGTAGCAATTTCTGCATGGTCACTCCTGTGAAAACTCATTGGAAATTAAAGGCGGTAATTTACCGTGAGTATGTAGGAGGAGTAGTCCTTGCCTCTATCACTGACTTCATTATACCCTCAAATTTGCTCATCGTCAACGGATTTTTGCGATAAAACGCCATTATTTCGTGATTTTCTACATTCTAATAAATAACGATAAGCTTTTTTTTCGAGGGGTTGTTTATTATCACCACAAAAAATTGTTGAGAGCCGTTGTGCAAATTTGCCATGTTTCAACAGAAGATTGTATAGAATATGCTTAACGGAGAATAATTTTTCAAGTATACGACTTGTTTATCAAAAATAACTATAGC
>CADBNS010000243.1 GCA_902796065.1 Ruminococcus flavefaciens | reverse complement strand
TGCGGAATTTCTATACAATCTGACGAAAAATCTCACGGCGCATCTTCAGCACAATCTTTGTGCGGTATTGCCTTAAAAATCCTTGAAAGGCGACAGCCCGTCGGCGGATTATTGCCTTGTCACCGACAAAATTATGCCTGAAAATCCGTACATTCACCCTATTTGGACAGGTTCTTAGAGTTTTTAGCAGTTTTCTTCTCATTAGCTCTTGAAGCCTTATCTGAGATAAGATCCGCGCAGGAGGCGCCGGCAGCGATCCAGAAGAATGGAGCGAAGGTGATATTGCTGCATCCGACGAAGAAAATGACGGTACCGCAGAGAGTCATCATAAAGAAGCAGAGACTATCCGTAGATTTTTTCTTTTTGACGTTACGCAGACCGATGAAAAGGGAAGCGAGGATAGTGACCGCGAGAGCGACAGTTGAGGGGATACCTCTTGTAGCGGCGGTATAGAGGTACTCATTATACACCTTATCGAAAGTACCTGTATTATTCATGATAATATCCTCCAGCTCAGTGAGTTCTACGCCATTAGCGTCCTTATTGGTATAGAGCTGAGGGAAAACGAGCTGTTCCGGACCGGTACCGGTAACAGGAGCGCCGCTGATGATGTTCATAGTTTTGCTGTTGAGGTAGTAATAGACATCGAAGGTATCAGAAATATCGACACGTTCTGTATCGGGAGCACCGGAAGCGGAGAGGCGGTAGAATGAGTCAGCCCACCAGAGGATCTCGCCGTCGTGGAGCTGATAGCTTTTGAGGTCACCGATGACACCGGCGTTGACGATAAGAACGGCAGCGCAAGCAGGGGCAGCGATAGCGAGGAGAGAAGCGAGGCGTATCTTAGGAGCTTTGAAAGCGAACACAGCGACAACAGCAGAAACAGCAGCGAAAGCGAGGCCGCACAAAGCGATAAGGGAGTAAGTGAACATAGCGGCCATAGACATAACGCAGAGAGAGACGATGCAGAATAACCTGTACTTCTTGCTATCGGAGAGCACAGCCGAGATAACAGCGGCAGTCATAGCGATACTGAGCACCATAGCGAGGAAGAGAGGGGACTGAGCCAGACCGGAGTCAGCGAAGCCTCTGGTAGAGATAGTGATTTTCTTGTAGGTGCTGAACAAGCCGGTGAAGGTCTGAAGGAGGCCGAAAGCAGCATTGACGAGACCCATAGTGACAGTACATTTCAGTATTGTATCGAAAGCCTTCTGTTTTTTGACAGAAGCGGCAGTGATAAAGAAGCAGAAGTAGAAGATAATAGCGAGCAGACCCTCACCTCTGCCGGAGAATCCATAGAAACCGATAGCCTTATCGTAGGAATTGACGAGGGAGATCGCGCCCCACAGCACCATAATGCCCATAGTGCAGACAGGGAGGAGTATCCTGCCGTTGATATATTTTTTCATAGCAGCGATGATAGCGAGTATCATGCAGATAACACCGGCAACAGAGAGACCGATAGAAGCGAGTGAATAGAGGCCGTTATCGCCGGCGATCTCGGGAACGGCTGTCATAACAGACACGAGAGTGAGAGCGGAGACAAGGCCATACGAAGCGAGTTTTGAATATTTATCCTCAGTCATATTGAGGATGAAGTTAGAGCTTTCGGAAGAGTTGAATAGTTGTTTAGCCATGATAGAACCTTTCTTTCTGCCGTGGGCGGCAGGTTATTTTCTTGAGACAGTGACGGTATAGGAATCGCCGATGAGTTCGCCAACGTTAATGACGATACCTGGGTCGATGGACTGAACGTCGCTGCTGTTATACCAGTTAAAGCCGGCGATACTGTTATCGATGACATCGCCGGAGCGGTAGAGGTTATCGACATCGCGGTCATCGATGATACGGATGAAGCGTCTGCCGGCGTCATTGGCGGTGAAATCGGAGCCGCTCTCATAGCGGAAGGAAGTCCACCAGCCGTTGTTATAGAGTTCAGCGGAAACGTGGTAAACGCGGATACCCCGACCGGCGCGAACCCAGTACATAGGGTGAGAGTTATTTCTGTCGGGAGTGGAGTATTCCAGGATGAAGTATTCTGAGTGGTAAGCATCATCGAGGGAGCCGTTAGGGATAATGAGGCAGTTACCGCCGTCAGTCTGAGCATTAGTGAGTTTAAAGGACTGTGTCAAGCCGTTGGGGTCATAGACCTGTATCTGACTTTTCCTGTACCACCCCAGCTGCAATTTAGAAGCGCAGCCGAAATCGGAGGAAGCATCGACGTCCATGAGTTCGGTGCCGCCGGTACCGTGCAAGCCCTCATAGTCCTCCTTCTCGTAGAGGTAGTAATCGGGCAGGCCCATACAGTGGCCCATTTCGTGGAGGTAGCTGCTGTTGAAGTTTTTATAGTCAGAAGGGCTTTCGATCTGAGCGTTACCGGTGATGAAGTGGCCGATCTTTTTGCCGTCGATCCTGAAGTAATCCTGACCCATAGGGCCGGCGCAGGGCCACCAGAACTCATCGCCGGCGGCAGTAGGGACATTTATGAGGACGGTGTCGATATAGCCGTCGCCGTCGCCGTCGAACTTAGAGAAATCGACGAAGCTGTCGAAGGCTTTGAAGCATTCCTTAGCAAGCTCCTCGCGAATTTCGCCGTAATGGGCGACATTCTGTTTAGCTGTATAGGTAAAGGCTTTACCTTTAAGGTTCATAGCGCCTTTAGAGGAGCGGCTGAAGAAAGCGGACATACTATCGAAGGGATAGTTTTTATCGTGCAGGTCTTCCGGACCGAAAGCGATCTCATCGATGACATCGGCAGAAGGTGAATAAGGGAACTGGCAGTCCGGGAAGTCCACATAGAAAATAACGAGGTTACCCGTCCCCTGAGAGGGGAGGTAAGCGTCAATGGGTTTGATAGGGGGATCGATGAATGTATCATCAGCGGGAGCGGCGGTAGTGGTAAGGGTAGTAGGATCGGGGAGAGAAGAAGTGGTAGTCTGTATGGGATCGTCCTCCCATTGCCAGACGATGAAGCCTGACTTTTCTGAGAGGTGTTTGCGCATTAGTATCATATCGAAGCTGTTGACAACACCATCCTGATTAATATCGGCGGTGCGGAGGAAGTCACCTGACTTGAAACCGTCCTCACCGTTGATACCGATAAAACTGCCATTAGTCTGGTAATCGTTATCGTGGGTGAGCTGCTGCTGGCAGAGGAGGTGTTTGGAGAGGAGCAGAAGATCGGCGACGGTAAGCTGTTTATCGCGGTTAAGGTCGCCCATGAAACCGATCTGTTCCCAACCAGCACTTGCGGACATAGAGACCGCAGAAGCAGCCGCGATTATAGCGGCAGCGAAGAAGCCGGCAGCTTTAGCAGCGAGTGATTTTTTCATACAGATCAACTCCTTAAAAACAGAACAACCGGACAGAGGGAGTATCCGGCGTAAACGGAAGCGGATACAAAAAAACTGCGGACAGGGAAACCGTCCGCAGTAGATCGCTTATTTAGCGTAATCAGAAACACGGCTCTCACGGATGAGGTTGACCTTGATCTGACCGGGATAATCCATCTCGGCTTCGATCTGCTGAGCGATCTGTCTAGCAACGATGACCATTTTCTCATCGTTGATGACCTCAGGGAGCACCATGATCCTGACTTCACGTCCTGCCTGAACAGCGAAGCACTTTTCGACGCCCTCGTAGGAATTGCAGATCTCCTCAAGCTTCTGAAGGCGCTTGATGTAGCTTTCGTAGTTTTCACTTCTTGCGGCAGGTCTTGCAGCGGAGATAGCGTCGGCAGCCTGAACGATGCAGGCGATGACCGTTCTTGGCTCAACGTCATTGTGGTGAGCTTCAACGGCATGGATGATAACAGGACTTTCATTGTATTTTTTACAAACGTCAACACCGATCTGGACGTGGGAGCCTTCGATTTCGGAGGTAAGAGCCTTACCAATATCGTGAAGAAGACCTGCACGGCGGGCCACGTTAGCGTCGACGCCCAGCTCTGAAGCGAGAACACCGCAGAGCTTAGCGACCTCGATAGAATGGTCGAGGACGTTCTGTCTGTAGCTTGTACGGAATTTAAGACGGCCGAGGAGCTTAATGAGCTCATGATTAAGACCATGAACGTTAGTCTCGATGACAGCGCGTTCGCCTTCCTGCTTGATGCGGTATTCGACCTCACGGCGGGCCTTATCGACCATTTCCTCGATGCGTGTGGGGTGGATACGGCCATCAGCGATGAGCTTTTCGAGAGCGATCCTTGCGACCTCACGGCGGATCTGATCGAAGCAGGAGAGGGTGATAGCTTCCGGGGTATCGTCGATAATGAGATCGACGCCGGTAAGGGTTTCGAGGGTGCGGATATTGCGGCCCTCACGGCCGATGATGCGGCCTTTCATCTCGTCATTAGGGAGGGGAACGACAGAAACGGCGGCTTCAGAGACCTGATCCGCAGCCACCTTAGCGATAGCGAGGGATATGTAGCTTCTTGCCTTTTCCTGACATTCGTCCTTGAGCTGCTGTTCATAAGCAGCGATCTTGACGGCTTTTTCGTGAACAAGATCGTCCTCAAGCTTGGTAATGAGGTAATCCTTGGCTTGTTCCTTGGTAAATTCGGATATTCTTTCGAGAACATCCATCTGAGTTTTCTTGATAGAGTCAGCTTCCTTGAGTTTTTCGTCAGCTGATTTCAGCTTCTGATTAAGGAGCTCATCCTTTTTCTCGAGGTTATCGTTTTTCTTATCAAGATTTTCTTCTTTTTGTTGGATGCGTCTTTCCTGACGCGACAGATCTGCTCTGCGATCCTTGATCTCTTTTTCAGCTTCGCTGCGGAGCTTGTGGATCTCGTCCTTAGCTTCGACGAGCGCACTTTTCTTTCTGTTATCAGCATCTTTTTCAGCGTCCTCGATAAGACGTTTAGCCTGATCGGCGATACGTTTAGCCTCAGCTTCAGCGGAGCCGGTAATAGACTCAGCCTCGCGCTTACGCTTTTCGACGCCGGCAGCAACGCCTTTGTTGAAGAACACTGACTTTCCAGAAAAGACACCGACGAGAGCGCCGATGATCAAAGCAGCGATAATAAGGATAATAGCTGTGGTCAAGTTCATACAGTGCATTACCTCCTTTTCGTAATTATAGTTAGTTTGTATCCTATAACTGATCACTACCGAGGCGGTAAATGCCGCATTATTTTATTCATTTAAAAATATATTGATCAAGAGCCCCCATAGACAGAAGCCCGAAAACATAGGGACGAAAGCCCATAATTTGTTCCGGTATCATATTATTCACCGCGGGATATATCTATTTATCGCCCAACGCGGATAATGATGTAAAACAAAGCTGCATTCTACGCCTGCATAGCAACACTTATGCAAATAAATACAACATAACTATTATACACTTTTTCACGAACTCTGTCAATAGAAATTCCGTAAATTATTACAATGCGACGAAGTTGAAACTTGTAGACAATGATAAGGGAGTGAAAGAGGGGGAAAATGGTAAAAAAGCGACAGCAGAGGGTGGGAGGAACATCGCAGGAAATGGTCATGTATATATAATAAAGGTATATGAGAGGGAGCGAAGGGGGAGGAATGAGTAAAAAACAATATAAGTGGACAAAATGTCATAAAGTTCGTAAAGTTATGCAAAACGGCGGAAAATGAAGCGCCCGTAAAGTGCGGATTTGTCGCGGTTTACGAGAGATAGAAAAGGGTTGTAATCGTCCTGACATAAAAATCGCAATAAATGCCAAAATCGCAATATCTGGCAAGTTAAAAGAAATAATAGCAATAATATACTTGTCAAATTATCCAACCTGTAATATAATTTCAAGTAGTATATATACTCATGTTTTGGAATTCCTACATAAAAAACTTTGTTTCTAAAATAGAAAACAAGGAGGAAATGAAAAAATGAAGCGTAATCATCTTAAAATGTCAGCTGTTGCAGTACTTGCAGGCTTAATGTGCTGCTCACTGAACGTAGTAAGCTCACCCGCTGTTTACAGCAATGTTCTGACAGCAAGTGCAGGACAGACTCTCTCAGTAGGCAACGGTATGTCACAGCACAAGGGAGACAATGTAGACGGCTACAGCTACGAGATCTGGATCGACCAGACAGGCGGAAGCGGTTCAATGACACTTGGCAGCGGCGGATCATTCAACACAGAATGGAGCGCACAGGTATCAGCAGGTAACTTC
>CADBNS010000242.1 GCA_902796065.1 Ruminococcus flavefaciens | reverse complement strand
CATGTTTCAACAGAAGATTGTATAGAATATGCTTAACGGAGAATAATTTTTCAAGTATACGACTTGTTTATCAAAAATAACTATAGCGATATATGAAATTCATATTAACATTCCCGTAATATTTAGTCCATAATTCAACGGATCAGTTTTGGGGTCAATCGCAATTTTTGGTCAATTACTTCTTCCCAGAATGTTCATTTATATATCGCTCGTACAGATCCGGTCTGCGCTCCTGAGTTATGGCGAGACTCTGCTCATGCCGCCATGTCTCTATGTTCTTGTGATGCCCCGAAAGAAGCACCGGCGGAACTGCTTCGCCCTCCCAGACCTCCGGACGGGTATAATGCGGATACTCCAGAAGTCCGCTGTAGATGCTCTCCTCCTCGAAGCATACATCGTCAGAGAGTACCCCCGGACACATACGCGCTACCGCATCAGCTACGACCATCGCCGGAAGCTCTCCGCCGGTGAGCACATAGTCGCCGATGGATATTTCCTCATCGACTATCTTGTCGATAATGCGCTGGTCAACGCCCTCGTAGTGTCCACAGATTATCAGCAGGTCCTCCATACGGGACAGCTCCACAGCCTTCTGCTGGTCGAAAACTCTGCCCTTCGGGGACATATATATGGTATGCGGCTTAGTGCCGAACTCATCGCACACTGCCTTGTAGCAGTTGTATATGGGGTCACACTGCATGACCATGCCCATACCGCCGCCATAGGGGGTGTCGTCCACACGGCGGTGCTTATCGTTGGTATACTCCCGTATCTGGCGGCAGTGTACCTCTATTTTTCCGGCTTTACGTGCTCTGCCGACTATGCTCTCGCCCAGTACCGCCTCGCACATCTCCGGAAACAGTGTAGCTATCTCTATCCTCATCTCATACGTCCTCTCAGTCGAACAGACCATCAAGGGGACGGATAGTCATGAGCTCTGCGTCGATGTCCGTGGAGATGACCACATCGGGGATAGCCGGCACAAGATACTCCCTGTCGCCGCCGGTAACTACGTAGACATCGTTTGCACCGGTCTGCATAACATCGGATATTTTGCCGTATACAAAGCCGGTATCGGCATCGCGCACCTCCACGCCGATGAGGTCCTGAATGAAATAGGTGTCCTCGTCCAGTTCAAGGTCATCGCGGTGCATGAACAGCACCTTGTTACGGAGCTTCTCAGCGTCCTCGGGAGTATCAACTCCCTCTATCTTGGCAATGACCATACTCTTGAACACCCGTGAGTGTTCGATGAACAGCTCCTGCTTATCCTTGCCTATAAAGAGCCTGTCGAACTCAACAAGCAGCTCCGGAGTATCAGTATATGGCATGATCTTCACCTCACCGCGTATGCCGTGAGTTGTAACGATCTTGCCGGCTTCAAGAAATTGTTTTTTCATAAAACACCTCATAATGATGCGGGCGTACAGAAGTACGCCCTATAACAAAAATCACTTCGTCGCCGCACTCCAGCGCGGAGCACTTTCGTCCAGCCAGTTCAGAACCTTCTGAATATCAGATCTTCCGAAAAAGCCTGCTGTATGCTCAAAGGTCTGCGCGCCTTTTTCAGGCTCATTTGTATCTGTAATAGTGTAGTGGAATGTTTTGGAAAGTCCGTGGGATTCCTCCTCGACCTCAAGGCTGTACTTGAACAGTGAGACCGCATATACCCATTCGTCATTTGCATTTCTCAGCATGGATATTCTGCCAACATATGCAACGATCAATACGGCTGCCATAGTCACAGCCACAACTGCTCCGATCACGACTTTTGTTGAAGTTTTCATAGCTCATACCTCCACAGTATTTTTATTACTGCCATTATAAACCACAAGTATAAAGAAAACCTTAAATCAGCAAAATTTCATCATCTCAGCTTTGAATACATTACCAGCAGAGTCGGTATGATGAAGCACAGTCCCACAAGACGGAATGCGCGGTTCACAGAGCGGTTCGCCTTGTCGTCATTTTTCCACACCCGATACACGATCTCCGGCTTCATCTCGTCGATCCACAGCTTCACCTGCGCTCCCTTTTCAATGCGGAAGTAATAGTCATGGCTGAAGCCTTCCTTTAGGAATTTGTCGATCTCGCTGCGTCCGCGGAGCATATACACATAGTCCGCATCGTTGAACTTTGTTTCCGGAGTATAGCCGTATCTGTCGAAGAAATGACTGCGCAGCATGGTGTAGTAAAACACCTCGCCGGCGTGTTCGTACTCCACGGAAAATGCACGGCTGTCGCATTCTATGATCCTGCCGATGCAGGTGATACGCTGTTTCAGCTCCGGCGTAACGCTGCGCAGGCCCTCCCTTGACATAAGCAGGAAGATGGTGCCTATCGCCAGACCGAATACGCTCATAAGCCAGTCCTGTGCTGTCATGACTAAGCAGATTTAGTTCTTCATCTCGAAGTTTTCGCCAAGTATGTCCTTATTAGCCTCAAGTATAGGATTGATGCACTCAGCAAGGAACTCGTCCACCTGCTGAGGACTTCTTCCGATGTAGTTCTCCGGCTTGAGTACAGCCTCAAGCTCCTCCTTTGTTATCATGAACATCGGATCGTTAACGATGAGCTCACAGAGGTTGCTGTCCTTGCCGTAAACCTTGATCTGCTCAGCAGCTATCATGGAGTACTCTCTGATGCGCTCGTGGAGCTGCTGGCGGTCTCCGCCCTTCTTTACAGCGTCCATCATGATATTCTCGGTTGCCATGAATGGCAGCTTAGCCATGAGTCTGCGGCGTACTATCTCAGGGTATACAACCATACCGTCAGTAACGTTCATCATGATATTGAGTATAGCGTCAACGCCCAGGAATGCCTCGGCTACTGAGATACGCTTGTTTGCTGAGTCGTCCAGTGTTCTCTCGAACCACTGTGTACCCGCTGTGAATGCAGGGTTGAGAACGTCTATCATCACGTATCTTGCCAGTGATGTGATACGCTCGCAGCGCATAGGATTGCGCTTGTATGCCATTGCAGATGAACCGATCTGGCTCTTCTCGCGGGGTTCTTCCATCTCCTCGAAGCTCTGGAGGATACGGAGGTCGTTGGAGAACTTGCTGCATGACTGTGCAATACCGCTGAGTACTGAGAGTACCTGCCAGTCAGCCTTGCGTGAGTAGGTCTGTCCGGAAACGGGAACAACTGCATCGAAGCCCATTTCCTCAGCGATCATGCGTTCAAGCTCCTTGATCTTTGCAGTATCGCCCTCAAAGAGCTCCATGAATGAAGCCTGAGTACCTGTAGTACCCTTTGAGCCCAGGAGCTTCAGGTTAGAGATGCGGTATTCCAGCTCCTCGAAGTCCATGAGCAGCTCATTGAGCCAGAGAGTAGCTCTCTTGCCCACAGTTGTCGGCTGAGCCGGCTGGAGGTGGGTATAAGCCATACACGGCATATCTCTGTACTCCTTTGCGAACTTGGCAAGGTTGTTCATTACGTTGATGAGCTTTCTGCGGATCACGTTCAGTGCATCGCGCATGATGATAACGTCGGTATTGTCGCCGACATAGCAGGAAGTAGCGCCAAGGTGGATTATTCCGGCAGCGTCCGGACAAGCCTGACCGTAGGTGTATACGTGAGCCATAACGTCATGGCGGACTTTCTTTTCGCGCTCGGCAGCCATATCGTAGTCGATGTCATTGATATGCTCCTCAAGCTGCTTCACCTGAGCCTCAGTAACGGGGAGTCCAAGCTTCATTTCAGCTCTTGCGAGGGCTACCCAGAGCTTTCTCCATGTGGTGAATTTTTTGTCTGCGGAGAAAATGTACTGCATTTCCTCACTTGCATAACGTGTACAGAATGGGCTTTCATAGCTGTGTGTATTTCCGCTCATAATAAATCTCCTTTTTGCGCTGGCGCATTTTATTTCATTATAATTATAGCATCAAAAGAGTTATCTGTCAATGCTGGGGCATCAAAGAGCATAAGAAAGCAAAAAGGACCGTATGAAAAATCACACAGTCCTTCCTGCAATCCAATGTCAATTGAAAAACAATTGTATTTTATTGCTCCCCCAATTAAACTTTGCCAGAAAGGCGAAGTCAGAAAGGAAATATATCAAGGAAGGAAAACGCAGGAATGCTTT
>CADBNS010000241.1 GCA_902796065.1 Ruminococcus flavefaciens | reverse complement strand
GTTCTGGCAGGGGCAGAAGGACTTGAACCCTCGGCACGCGGTTTTGGAGACCGCTGCTCTACCAACTGAGCTATACCCCTATTTTATGCTGTGAAAACTATTCGGCTCACAACATAAAATATTATAGCACAATAAAAATCTGATGTCAATAGTTTTTAGAAATTTTTATATTTTAACTTAATTCTTCATTCATTATAGAGTGTATTGATACGAACTGGATTAGATATTCCAACGATGTCACGGCAATATTCAAGCTCCTCAGGTCTTTTCTGGTA
This sequence comes from Ruminococcus flavefaciens, assembly GCA_902796065.1. Lineage (GTDB taxonomy): Bacteria > Bacillota > Clostridia > Oscillospirales > Ruminococcaceae > Ruminococcus > Ruminococcus flavefaciens_X. Next base: position 2,259 of record CADBNS010000241.1, on the reverse strand, counting down.
GAATCTGAAAACTGCGTCGCCGAGCTTGTCAACTGAGAGGAGAGTCTCCAGTTTCAGCTTCGGGAACTCTGCTGCGAGCATCTTTTCAAACTCATCTACAAAGTATACAACATCTGAGAAGTCAATCTTGCGGGAAAGCTTATCGTTGATAGTGAATTCATTTGCGCCGGCTTCAGCACCTGTATAGTCTCCCATGAATTCTCGCATGGTCTCTATAGTATCTTCGTCATGGGTACCGGTGAAGATACAGCCGTGGTCGTAGAAAACAGAGCGGAAGTGCTTCTTTACGGTATGCTGTATTCTCATACGGCGTAATCTTCCGATTTTAGTGCCGCGGTTTTCATCATAAAGGCGGTGCATTGATTCATTCATTATTAACATAGTAAATCCTCCAATTCTTACAGGAGCGGTGCGAACATATTGAGAAGGTCTCCGGAAACTTTTTTTAAGAACGGTCGGTCATTGCATTCGTTCAGTGTTATCTGGTGAGAGATGCGTACTGTTTCATCGAAGTCTCTTTTCATTTCCCCGATCGCAGCGCTTTGATACAAAATAGCTGCTGATTCAAAGTGCAGATAGAAGCTGCGGTAGTCAAAATTGATCGTACCTATCATGGCTGCTTTTCCGTCTGCAATACAGCCTTTTGCGTGGATAAATCCGGGAGTGTACTCATATACTTTTACTCCGGAGCTTATCAGTCTTGGATAGTTGTTCCACGCTATCATGTAAACATACCATTTGTCAGGGATATGCGGTGTGATTACTCTTACATCAACCCCTTTCTTTGCGGCGAAGCACAACACATTTGTCATTTCTTCGTCCAGTATAAGATACGGAGTTGTGATATTCACATACTCCTTAGCATTGTTTATCAGCTCCATATAGGCGAGTTTACCGACCGGCTCGTTATCAAGAGGAGAGTCCGAAAACGGCTGGACAAATCCATCCTCCGGAAGCTCCTGAAACGCGCTTATGTCGGGAAGGTATTCTCTGTGGGACACCTGAGCATTATGCTGAGCATCCCAGAGCTGAAGAAACATTACCGTATAGTTCCACACTGCTTCCCCCTTTATCATTACAGCAGTGTCTTTCCAGTGACCGAACCGTTCCCTGCGGTTGATGTACTCATCGGCAAGATTTGTTCCGCCGTTGAAAGCGGTATTGCCGTCGATCACGATTATTTTACGATGGTCTCTGTTATTCTGAACAGAGGACAGGAATGGTGTGAACGGATTGAAAACACAGCATTTAATACCGTTCTTTTCAAGCTCGCGGATCGGCAGCGAGGAACTCCTGAGTCCTGTGCCGATGCCGTCGAACATTATCCTTACATCTATTCCTGATTTTGATTTCCGGATGAGCAGCTCTGAGATCCTGTCGAGCATATATCCTTCGGAAATGATGAAATACTCCATGAAAATGAACTTCTCTGCCTTGTCCATTTCTGAAAGCATTGCTTCAAACTGTATTTCGCCCAATGGGTAGTATTTTGCGAGTCTGTTCCGGTAGACCGGGTATAATCCGTATCTTGAGACATATTTCGCAAGGTTGGAGTGGTCCGGACACAGCTCATCGAGCTCCTTCAGAGTTGCTTCGTCCTGCACCAGCAGTTCACGTGTATGCTTCTGATAATGGGCTTCCATTGCTTTGGGAAGCTGCTGTGTCTGCTTGACGTAGAGGTATACAACTCCGCCGAAAAGCGGAACGATGCTTATGGTAACGATCCACGCCAGCTTGTACGCAGACGGCTCATTTTTGTTCATGAGATATACCACAAGTACCACATCAAGCAGTATCAGTGCAAGATAAACGATATAGAACCGTTCGCCGATAGCTGATACAGCTATTGCAAGAAATGCAAGCTGAAGTATGAGAAGAAAGACTGTTACAGCGTTTCTGCTGAGTAAATGCCGTAAGAAACGGCGGATATTCATCACATCACCTCATAGACTGGAATATTTTATCAAATATGGTAGAAAACTATAAAACTGAACACTTTACGATAAAGTTAACATAAATAATTTACCCTGAACGAAACGTTATAATACATTATATCATGTTTTATTTAAGAAGAAAAGAGATTTTTTATAAAATAATTCCCAAGTGAGAGAAAATGATGCTGGTAAATTGTTGAAAAATGTGCATTTTGTACCATAATGAAGCTGCGTATATCAAATTATTGCTCCCCCAATTAAACTTTGCCAGAAAGGCGAAGTCAGAAAGGAAATATATCAAGGAAGGAAAACGCAGGAATGCTTT
>CADBNS010000240.1 GCA_902796065.1 Ruminococcus flavefaciens | reverse complement strand
GCATGAATCCCTATGTGGACAGGTTCTTATTTCCTGCATACAGCAAAAACCCCGGAGCACTCACACAGTGAGTACTTCGGGGCTTAGTTATAGCAATATCAGCAGATCATTCAGCAACTGAATTAGATGCATATGTGGAAAGAATATCCGTAGCATCAGCGCAGTCAACGTAACCGTCGTTATTGAGGTCAGCCATATACTGCATCTGAGCGACAGTGACCTGACTAATCTCAGCATCAACAGAGGAATCGGCATAATAGCCAAGGACCATAGAAGCATCGCTTGCAGTGACCATGCCGTCCAGATCGACATCACCGGCATCCTTATCAGCGCAGAGCTTTTCGATGTACGGTCTGAGCTCATTGAGGTCGATGATACCCTTCTGCTCCAGGAGCTCAAGGTAGTAGACATCTCTCAGGTACTGGGGAGTCTCCTCATCAGAGAGAGTAACGCAGGAGAAAACTGTATAGTCGATGAATGTACCGGGTATACCGTCCTTATCAAGGTCAACCTTCTGGTCGATGAAATTCCAATAATCAGCGGGAATGAGGCTTTCCTCAGCAGTGAGGCCGTTAGCAAGGTCGCATGAGTATTCAGTGAAGATGAATTCGTCTTTATAATCGATCTTACCGTCCTTATTAAGGTCATAAAGATCAGCAGTCTCGCCGCTTTCAAGCTCAGCCTTTGCCTTAGCATTCACAGCCATCAGGACTTCGTTATCGTGCATATAGGGATTATCCTCGATAAGAGCTGCGAACTTTGGAGATTCTTTTCTGCCGGAGTGATCGGACTGATCTTCGGCGGTATTGTAGAAATACTTATGAAGGATAAGCTGCATATATTCTGTAAAGATTTCACTCATGTCATGAGGACCTAAAGTAAGAATACCGTGATACTGAATATAGTATATCTGATTTGTGTTTATGAGATCAAGGTCAGTGTTGCTCATGATGTATCTTGCGACATAATCTAATGCATACATAAGGCATACGGTGCGTGACATACCGTCATTGCGCATGAATGGCTCTATGTAATCATAGATCTCACCGCAATTATCCCATAGCATCTGCTTGTACTCCTCCGGCAGCTGGAGATTTGAGCGCAGTGTACCATCAAAGGGTTTATAATAGACGATCGGATTACCATCATCATCTTCGGTCATATATTCTGTATCAAATCTGTATTTGTGACGGGAAAGGTGATTATCGTCAGAAGAAGCTGTATCATATATGAACATATCATAGAGGTCATACAAATCGACATTACCGTCCTCATTGACATCGAAGCTTATATTGTCAGCCTCGGCAGCTTCAACGAATCGCTTATAGTAAGCGTCCTGATAGCAGTCGTTATCGTATTCACTCAGAGAGTAAAGAGAGAAGCTGTTGAAACAGAAGTTCATAAAGTTCTTTTTATTCTCAGGTGAGCCGTAAGTATAGCTCTCATCAACGAACACATTGTTCAGGAGCATCTCCTTGACATCCTCAGGAGCATCGGGAGAGACCTTTCTTTCGACTCTTGCATACGGATCTCTGCTTGAAGCGATGATATACTGCATTTCATTAGCGTAATTGTCAAAGTCATCATATGTGAATTTCATGAAGCAGTAGTTCTTGAAAATATCATAGTCCGATTCATTCACTTTACCGTCTTTGTAGAGGTCTCCGTTAGCGGTTATCTTTTCCGCAAATCCCTCAGGGAGCGAAGCAGGTTCGTTGATATAGGTGTAGAAAGCATATGAATCGAAGGAATCCGTCTTTCCGTTGCCGTTGATGTCCAGAGGGCATGAATCATCTTCGATGAAGAGTATTGCGTCAGCAAAGGAACTAAGCGGATTCGGCGTATAAATAGACTGAGCATTTGCAGGGAGCTGCGCAGCACTTGCTGCAACGGCAGCAGCTGATATAGCAGCGATATACTTTCTTATATTCTGAACTTTCAAATTGATTACCTCCTTGTGATCGTTTTCGGTAATACCGGTAGTCACGGTACTATCAGCGGGAATAGTATCAGCATACGTAGCGGACTGGGCAGTTCCGCTGCTGTGTTGCATAGCTGATACGCTTGGAACAGTATGAACATCTGCAAAAGGAGCAGATGACAGAATCACGGGGGCAGCAGTAGTTCTCTGTGCGGGAGTCGTTTCAGAGGCAGCAGTACGTGTCTGTGAGCTTACAGGCACAGAAGTCACACACGTATCGGTGCCGTATTTTTCGGGGAGCTCCGCAGCAGTAGTAACAGCAATGGTAATTTCATCATTATTCAGCACGATCTCAGTATCGGTATGGTTGAAATGCGCCGCACCGAAAACGATCAGCACGGCAGCCGCCGCAGTAGATGCAGCAGCGCAGATCTTTCTCATACGGATACGCTTCATTCTCATTCTTTCGTTATATTCATCTCTTATTCTGAAAACTGCCTCAGCGATCTCCTTAGTATCTCTCATATACGAAGCCCCTCCTTTCCAGTTCATTTTTCAGCGACTTCCTTGCTCTGAAAATAAGATCATTGACCTGACGTTTGGCTTTATGCATTATTCTGGCAATATCCGATGCATTAAGGTCCTCGAAATACATTAAGTAGAGCACCTGATAGTAATCCGGATTAAGGCGTTTCATAGCCCTGTAAAGCTCAGATCTCTGTTCCTCCTTAAAGAATTCCTTTTCGGTATCGGTAATATCAGGAAGATCAGGATCGTCATCAAGAGACAGATCAGAGAACTTACTTGATTTCCTGAGATGGTCAAAGGCGCGGTTTCTCGCAATAGTGAACAGCCATGTTTTAAAAGAAGATCGGCCTCTGAAAGCAGGTTTTTTAATGGCGAGCGTGACGAATGTATCCTGCATGATGTCCTCAGCAAGGCTGATGTTATTCACAATACTATTGAGATAAAGAGTGATGCCCTCGTGATATTCATCAATAAGTTCAATCAAACCATTATCATCACCATCAAGGAAACGGCGGTACCTTTCTGCATCGTTTCCCATTAGTTTCCCCCCTTTACAAAGAGATTGCAAATTTGCTTTACACTTATTAGACGCACGAACTCAAAAAAATACGCACACAAATTTCAAAATTTACGAAAAAAAATATTTTTCTTTCACAAACAGTATAAATATATGATAGCATCTGCGCCGGAAATTGTCAATTATATTGCTTCCTGACACTTGAGTATTCCTGCTTGTACTTACAACAGAGACCAGCAGATACTTGAAAACGTGGCACAAAATGGATATAATAAAAGAATCTGAAAAAGAGTGTTGCGAAATGACAGCATCGAGCAAGTATATAAGATGAAAGCGCTTATAATTCAAAAGTCTTTTGAAGGAAACAAACCGAAGAGGTGATAATATGACAGACAACGAATACCGTGAGATCTACGATAAAGATCCCCACAAAGCACAGACCGAACTTTTCTATACATACTTCAACTATGTATACGCCATAGTCTACAACAAACTCCGCAGCTGCGCCCGTAAGGAGGACATAGAGGAATGCGTTGAGGACGTATTCACAGCAGTATTCATCAGCTATGACAGCAGCCGGAACTTCAACGGCGACATCAAGGGATTCATAGCCATAGTTGCAAGGCGAACAGCAATATCGATGTACCGCAGGCTGACCCGCTATAATGAAGTATACACAGATGACGCAGAGACCGCAGAAATAGCTGATCCGGAAAGCATCACAGAGAAAACGGAGCGGAGCATACTAAAAGAAAAGCTGCTCAGTCTGATAAAGGGTCTTGGCGAACCGGATTCAGATATAATAATCCAGAAATACTATTACAACATGAAGTCCGCGGAAATAGCGGAAAAGCATTCGATAACGCCGTCACTGGTACGTATGAAATGCAGCCGCGCCTTAAAGAAGCTGAAAAAGCTGCTTGCAGAAGAAGGGTATGATCTGAAGGAGGGAAATATATGAACAACAACAAGAAATTCGGTTTTGAAATACTTGAAGATTCGGATATAGATACCATCGAAGAGATAGGCACAGAGGAAACAGGCATGAATAAAAAAGACATGGACAGGATCCTGAAAAACACAATGCGGAAATACGAACAGCAGAAGCAGCACAGTGGAATGGGTAACATTCAAAGGTATGAAGAAACAGATACGGTTTCCGGAGTTGAAGTACATGAGGGCAGGAATATCCGCCATATCATCTGCACAGCATTATGTTCAGCCGCAGCAGTAGCACTGATAGTCGGAAGCATAAGTATGTTCAACCGCAGCAGTATCACAGGTCCGGACGATAACATACCAATGGCGGAGGTGACCACAGCAGTCTCAACAGCCACCGCAGGAACGACAGTTTCCGGTAAAGTCACATCAGCAGCCCCGGACTGGATAACTACCGCAGTACAGCCCGTTACAGCCGGTCACACAACAGAGAGCACATCAGAACCGGCAGACGATACAGCGATCTCATCATCATCTGAGGACACAGAGCAGTCAACAGAAGGAACCGTAACAACGGCGGCAGCAGCAATAAATGACGAGCCGGAAAACGTAGCAGATGCAGCAGCAGACTGGAAGAGTGCATACAAAGAAGAACTCACAAACTTCATGGGAACATACAACTATGATCCTACATCAGCATGGGATCTTCAGGATATAGACGGTGACGGAACTCCGGAGCTGCTCATATCAACAGCCCAGTATCATATCACAGGAGTACTGTTCTACCAGTATGAAAACGGAAAGGCAGTACCGATCCCCACCGAAACCGGAACAGCAGCAGGCTACGGAGCATACGGAGAGGTACTGATATGTCCGGATGAGAGCCTTATCGGAATATCCGACATTAAGCAGGGAATGTCCACAACAGCAATGATAAGATACGAAAACCATAAAGTCACAGCTATCCAGAGTACATATGACAACATCAATGCGGTTATAAAGGCAAAAGACTCATACATGATAGACGACAAAGAGGTAAGCGAAGAAGAATACCGTAAGGCAGTTGCACAGTTTGAATCCAGGAACTGGACAGCAGCCGGCAGGCAGTACACCTTTGATGATTTTTCACCCCTTGACTAAAAGTCCGCAAAAAGCAGCAGCCGTAAGGAACTGGTCCTTACGGCTGTATTCATTCTATTCAGCAGGCAGCATTATCCTCCTCTCTGCACCTGAACGAATACACGCTCAGGTCCTCGGTATTGCAGAATTTAGGCTTCTGACCTCTTCTGAACTGCCAGTGTCTTCCCACAGGCATAGAGAGGATAGTACCCAGTGACTTATTGCAGCGTTTAGCGATATATTCGGCGGTATCGACGTCATTTCCGCCCATATACAGCATAGTATCGCAGTTATCGATGATAGTGTGTGAACTTTCACCGTAGCGGCGTTCCAGCTGAGAAAGTGACTGGATAACGATCATAGCGGAGATACGTCTGGAGCGGATATTGGAGATCATATTCTCGAATCCGGCGATATTGCTTGTGGTACCGAAATCGTCCAGAATAAATCTTACCGGAACACTTAGGCGGTGATCGGGCTGATTGTCCGCGCTTCTGCAAAGCTCAGACATAGCCTGACTGTAGAACACATTGGCGAGGAGGTCCTTTGAGCGGTCTGTATCGCTTATTTCGACGAAGATAGCAGTTAATTCGCTGCCGATCTTGCAAAGTTCCACATTGTCATTGCTCATCATTTTGCGAATGCCGGTGGTATCGATCCTTGCCAGCATAGCATTAGCGGTCATGATGACGCTGTTGAAGGTCTTGTCGGCTACATGGCGGAACTTGATCCACTGGCGGTAAGCCCAGCTTTCCTGGTGAGCAAGTGAGTAATACTGCTCACTATGAACAATGAACTCACTGTCCAGTTCGCAGGTCTGTTCCTCCTCCATCTTAGCCGCATCGATCTTGTCCAGCAGGGTAATGACCTCATGGATATTGACCTTATCGGGATAAATCATGTACGTTTCTCTCTGTTCCACAAGCAAGCCGATAATGGCACTGAGGAGCAGCTCAGTACTTCTGTCCCAGAACGGGTCATATGATAAACTTGGACCATCAGCGAAGCAGATCTGATGTGCGAGGCACATTATATCGTCACTGGTTTGGACGTAATCCAAAGGATTATAGCCGCAGGATTCTTCCGGATTGATAAGATCAAGGCGCACCACGCGATAGCCGTAGCTTCTGAGGTAATCGCCGTAATACTCATACAGGCTGCCTTTAGGGTCAGAGATGATCATGCTTTCTGTAGCGGAAAGGATATTAGGAATGACCATACTTCGTGTCTTACCGCCGCCTGAGGTACCAAGCACGATGAAGTTGTTATTGGTTCTTGTGACGCAGCCATCAGAAGAGACCATAGAACCGTCCGGCAGAATGATATTTTTAGTTTCATGAGCGGTAAAAATGGCATTTCTGAGCTCATCATTATCCTCGGCAGTACCCTCCTGAGAGAGTATAGCGTTTTTGGAATGGACTTTGGATCCCTGCTCGTCCGTCTTATCCTTATCGAAGTTTTCGTCATCGGAATAATCGTCGTCATCGTCGAAATTGTCATCTACAGCGGAATCTAAAACGTCATCGTCATCATAGAAATCATCGTCGTCATCAACAATGATCTTTTTTAATGGTAAGCGTTGAGGTACATCGTTGAATTTGTCGTTCAAAAAATCGTTATAGAATACGTCCTCATTTGATACGCTTTCAGTGATGGGGATACCGTTAGCATCTTTAGCACCGTTGAAAACAGGTAAGGCAGATGGAGTTTTTTTGCGCCGTGGTAAAAAGAACGGTCTTTCCTTAATACCATCCGGTTCATCTATTACTGTGGGTCTGAGAGGCTTACATTCTTCCTCATGTCGGCTGTTATCTTGTATCATAGAGCGATAGTAAGCCTTCTTATCCCGATTACCGAAAACCAGCCGCAAAAACTCAGCTCTGCATACCGCTCTCAGGCTTTCCCTGACGATGGCGAACATAGTGTCATCTTTCATGGTATAAGGCCAGTTTTTCTTGATCCACAAGACCAGTTTTTCCAGATCTATGATATAGGTGTTACAGTTTGGCAGTTTATAGTGAATATAATCCATTTCTGGGTCGTCAACCCTGTTTTTCATTATATCAAGGAACAGTTTTTTCAGATAAACAATTATGTTGTCAGGGCTTCTGCGCAACACATCTGAACTCATATAATTAACATTCATAGTATGATCTCCTTATCAGAAAAAGTTTACGATCTTATCGCAGAGGCCGAACTCAACAGCCTCCTCAGCGGACATTTCGTTATCGTGTGAAGTAGCGGCATTGATCTCCTCAAGAGAGCGGCCGGTATGCATAGCCAGGAGCTTGTTAGTCATATTGCGCACATCAAGGATATGCTGAGCGGTTTTCTCCACAGTGGAAGCGGAACCGCCGAAGCCGTTGGTAATAAGCGGCTCATGTATCATAACTCTGGAATGCGGAAGAATGAAGCGTTTCAGCTTATGACCGCCGGCCAGCAGCACAGCAGCCATACTTGCCGCCATACCGACGCAGGTGATCTCGATGCTGCCGGGGTAGGACTGTATCATATCGTACATCGCATAGCCGGCATTGACCTCACCGCCATTGCTGTTGATAAAAATGCGGATATTTTTCTTATCTCTTGCGAGGTAACGAAGGCATGAAGCAAAGCGCATACACATCTCGCTGTCGATAGAGCCATTGATGAAGAGTTCACCCTCAGCAAGGTGGAGAGATTCCAACCCGAGCTCCCTGATTCCGAAGGAATCCTCAAACATCGCATTTTTAGGCAGCATGATCTTGTTATCTGAAGTATCGCCCTCAAGTCGTACCATAACACTCACCTCCGCAAACAAAGAATGATAATAACATAAATGAAAAATGGTTCTTCATAAAATTCCTCCCTCTCACACAGCGATGACTGTGTGCTCATTGTAGGTCTCATGACCAATTATATTGTAGCACAAAAAAAGGTGGGAATCATTTCCATAGAGGAAAAAAAGCGGAACAACTCCGCGAAGCTGTTCCGGTATAGATCTGTTATCGTGATGCTGAGGAGTACAGCATTATTGTTTTGGGAATCTGCGCAGATACTCCACAGTTTTATGGAGCACCTCATAGTGATAGAGTTTTTCGAGATTACCTGCAAAATCGAGGCCATAGCGTACCTGCAATCCGTCAAGGAGCGACTGCCGCAGATCATCGCAGGAGGGCACCACATCGCCGGACAGATCATCGAAGGTCAGCTGACGCTCCTCGTCCTCACCGGAGAGGTTATACAGACCCGCACCGATGAGGCGGACGGGACGGTGTTCCACCTGTTCCAGCAGTTTAGAGGTCTCCTCAAAGATAGTCACAGCCGAATCAGTCTGACTGATGATGCGTGAGCGAGTGATCTGTTTCATATCCGCGTAAGTCAGTTTCAGGGTAACTCCCCTGCCCGTCAGCCCCACACGCTTTGCACGGTGTTCCACGCAGAAAGCAAGTAGAATGAGAACGTCCCTCAGCAGACCGTAGTCCGACACATCATGTTGAAAAGTGACCTCACGGCCGATAGTTTTAGCGTCCTCTGGTCTGTACGGAGTGACCTTTCTGTCGTCTCTGCCGAAAGCCAGCTGAACCAGCCACCGACCGTGTTTACCCAGCATTCTCACGGCATCTTCCGGACGCTCACGGAGGTCCCTGACGGTATGGAAGCCGGCTCTGTGGAGTTTTTCGGCAGTTTTAGCGCCCACGGTATACAGAACTCTTACGTCCCTGTCGATAATGAGGTCAACGAAGTCAGCAGGAGTAAGGATCTCGAAATAGCCGTCCGGCTTATTCTCCTCACTGGCGGTCTTAGCGGCAGTTTTGGAGTAAGCGACACCGACTGAGCAAGTCAGGCCCAGCTCATTGAGTGTACGCTGTTTGATAGTATGAGCAATAAGCCGTGCGCCCTCCCAGTCCTTAGCGGTAGCGGTGACATCGAGGTAAGCCTCATCGAGGGCGATAGTCTGAGAAGCGGAAGCATAGGTATTCCAGATCTCATGCAGCTGATCGGAGACAGCCTTGTACTTATAGAAGTTGGGATGCATGAATATACCACCGGGACAGCGACGGTATGCCTCCTTGATATTCATAGCAGAATGAACGCCGAATCTTCTTGCCTCATAGCTGCACGTAGCGACAACGCCCCGTTCATTTGGCAGCGAACCGATGATAAGGGGCTTACCGCGGAGAGAAGGGTCATCACGGATCTCCACGGAAGCGAAAAAAGCGTCCATATCAACGTGAATAATGATCTGCTGCAACCTGACCGCCTCCTGCGAAAGATTATATCCGATCATACTATATGAGCGGAGCACATATGGTATAATGAATGTTTACATTAATTATACCATGTTTTCAGTTCCGGCGCAATACCTGAGCGCAGCTGCTATTGACAAGGGAAATAGTATCGGTTATAATGTGAAGGTAAAGATCACGGGACGGTACTGCGTGGGACAAAATGCAGTATGTCCTGATGGAAAGGGAGAGAAAAAATGGAGAAGAAGAAAAAGGGTCCGAAGGTATTGCTGGCAATAGTGCTGATAATAGGTCTGCTGGCAGGCTTCATAGCAGTCAACTCATCAAAGAACATGAAGGTCATGCGGAACACGATCAGCAGCGGAATGCAGGTGCTGACAGACAAAGCAGCGATAACGCCGGCAGACGCAGGTGAATTCAAAGAGATAAAGATGTACGGGCTGATGAAATTTGACGTAGATCAGTACGAAGTCAGCGAGTTTGGCAATCTTTCGGTAATGACGGTAAACATGGGATTCATGCAGATGGTATCATTTGTACTGACGCCATACGAAAAGAATATGCCGCTGTTATCCATGGACTTCATGTACATACTTGGCAACCGCAAGGCATACGTCGAGTTCTACGACCTTGTACCGGACAAGGCCACGCCTGAATACACCGCAGTCATGGAAAGCATACAGGAATACGCAGACAGATTCAGTGATCTTGAAGATGTAGAAGCGACGCCGGCATGGTACGAGGAGCTCATGACAGTAGTACTCCACAAAGGCGGCAAGCGTGCAGATGATGCAAGGATAGAGGAGCTGTTCACAGAGGCGGTAGACACCTATATATCAGAAGCAGCGGCAGCCGGAAGGCTTACGAAGGAAGAGCAGACAGAGAAGCTGGAGCTGACACAGGAGTTCTCAGACAATCTTATCACGAAGGGCGGAGTATCCACCAACGTATTCAAGAAGGCGCTTGGAGAAGAAAAGACGAAAGAATTTTTTGACAAGGTATTCTTCGGAACTGAGCGCAGCACAAGAGAATAAAAATTTTCAGACAGACAAAAGCTGCGGTGCATAAGTGCCGCAGCTATTATCATATGCAAACAAATTATTGCTCCCCCAATTAAACTTTGCCAGAAAGGCGAAGTCAGAAAGGAAATATATCAAGGAAGGAAAACGCAGGAATGCTTT
>CADBNS010000239.1 GCA_902796065.1 Ruminococcus flavefaciens | reverse complement strand
GCGGTGGTCGGTATTTCAGCAGGCTCAGCAGGGGAGACAGGCGGCTGCTGAAAGGCTTCCTGTATTTCTTTCTCTATCTGCTCTTCTTCTGCTTTCAGCTCCGCTTCTGCCTGCTTTGTGCCCTCAGATGTGATGCTCTGCTGTAACTCCTCTTCCTGCATTGCTGCGGATATTGTTGACTGTTCCTCCGCGGCTTTCTTCCGCGCCTTTTCAGCTTCATCAGCCGTATCTTGCCTGCATTCTTCCTGTATGTGCTCTGATTCTGCCTTTTTCTCATCTGTCAGTACCTTAGTACATGGCGCTGTTGAGTCAGGCTCCGTTGATGCTCCTTCTGTGTACGGATCAGTCGCTATCAGCGGCATCGCTTCATTTGCGTCCGGCGGTACTGCCGGTGCATTTCGCATCACTACATAGCCTGCTGCTCCTGCACCGCCTATGAACAGCACCATCGCTGCGGCGGCTGCCGCTTTTCGCCATGTGCTGCTGCGGTGTACCGTTACGCCGGTAACTACTACGGCATCTTCATTGTCTGTCTGTGCAGATGTATCAGCTGGCATTTCAGCATCCTTTATCAGCGCTCTGTCTACCATGTTTATCGCTTCGTACAGCTTCAGCTCATCCATTATCATAACCCTCTTTCTTCAGATATTCCTTTAGCTTCTTTCTCATACGGAAAAGGTTCGTTGCGGCTGTCCGTTCATTTATGCCGAACTTTCCGGCTATCTCACCGAGGGAGTCTCCGTACCAGTAGCGGCGTATGAATATCCTGCGCTGATTTTCATCCTGCATTCGCAGAAAATCACTGATCAGTCCGGCAAGTTCACTGACTGTCGGCTCTGCGCCGCGGCTGTCAGGTATGCACTCCGCCAGCTCGTCAAGCGATACGCACAGCTGCGGATCACGCTTTGCGGCAGAGTTGTATTTCAGCTTGTCTATCGCCTTGTTACGCACTATCCGGCACAGGTATGTTTTCAGATCCCCCGGGTCTTCCGGCGGTATCTTCGCCCATATATCATAAAACGCCGAGTTTACACACTCCTCTGCGTCCTCACGCTGCGCCAGTATCTTTCCGGCTGTGTACATACACAGTCTGCCATACTTCTCCCTCAGCACGGCTATCGCTCTTTCATCCCTTTTCCGGAGCAGTTCTATGATCGATGCATCATTCATAGGTTTCCTCCTTTCCTGAGGTCCTCCTGTCTATATAGTCGATTTTAACTGTACCGGCATTTCACTGTGCTGTACTTTTTATGGCTAACAGTTCGGCTCAGGGTGTATTCCCTGAGCCGCGGGTCATATCGATACGTATTCCGGATCGGTGTTTACTGCTGAAATATGAGCGTCTACTGCGCTTTTGTCTATACCGTCTCCTATTACTATCAGCACTGACTGTCCCTTCTCCATAAGGTCGGTTTCCAGCTTCGACGGCGTTGAGTTGATCTTTATCCAGCCCCCTCCGGACGTCGGAAGTGAGCCCTTGATACGGTATATCTTTCCACATCGGCTGTCATTGAATATCCCGCTGAGCAGCTCCGGTATGTGCGCGTCCTCCATGCGGATATTCATGAAGTAGTGCACCGTGCTCTGTATGTCCTCCGGCAGATACTTCTTTATGTATGCCGAACCCCTGTAACCGGCATTCTCCAGTGCTGTGTAGTCCGCGTCCGTCAGCTCAGTGAGTCCTTTGGGATATATGTCGGAGGGCTTTATTGTACGGTCGCATTTAATGTCCGCCAGCGCCCGGTTTATGTGTGCGGCTGTTCTCTCCGCTGCTTCTTCATGGGTCATGTCTCCGTGCTGCTCTGTCTTGCTCAGCAGAAGCTTTCCGCAGCAGGCTGCCTCAGATGCCAGCAGATACTCCATCTGGTCGCTCAGCTCCTCTTCCATTCCTGCATCGGCTATGGTTATTATGCTGCCTGTCTCAAACCACTTGTCCAGCGGCGATTCGTGCAGTATGTCGAAGAATTCGTCCATGTCGAATATCCCCGACGGCTCTATGATAACACGGTCAAGATGCTGCATTCCCAGCGCGATAAGCTGCGTCTTGAAGCGCCGCTTGTGACAGTCCGGGTCGCAGCCGCCTGATACCATCTCAAGCTGACAGTTCTCGCCCTGAAGCTCCTGAAGCATCAGCATATCTACGTTTACTGCTCCGAAATCATTCTCAAGTATCGCTATCTTCTTGCCCTGCGCTGTTAGATGCCTTGCGTAACCAAGCAGAAATGTCGTCTTGCCTGAGCCAAGTATGCCCGTTATCAGATCTATCCTCGTCATTTTTGTACGCTCCTTCGTAATTGTGTGCTTTTTATACTTATTATTTATTATACCACATATGCTGAGTTTTGTCACCAGTTATTGCATAATGCCAACATTTTAAGCCCACACTTTTCCACGATCTGTTAACGAAGCTTTTTGGACACGCAATATAATCAACAAAACTGATTTGCGTGATTTTGAGATAATTGATTTGCGCGGTTTTTTTGCGCCGCTGCTTGACATATCGCTGCGGCTATGGTATAATATTTAGGATTGTTGTAAGTCAGGGTCCGCTGCGCTGTGGACTGTATTATATTATGAAGGAGATCGTTTAAATGCATTGGTCCGAAAAGATCGCTGATGAACTTATCAGCAGAAATCCAGATAAGGAAGAATATGTGTGCGCTGCCGGTATCAGTCCGTCAGGTTCTATTCATATCGGTAACTTCAGAGATATTGCTACAAGCCTCTTTGTAGCCAAGGCTCTCCGCAAAAAGGGCAAGAAGGCTAAGCTCCTCTTCTCCTGGGATGAGTTCGACCGCCTCCGTAAGGTGCCCGTAAATGTCGCTAAGGTCACTGAGGGCTTCGAGAAGTACATCGGTTACCCTTATGTCGATGTTCCTAACCCTTTCGGTACTGAGGAGAAAACCTATGCTGAGTTCTTCGAGAAGGAGTTCGAGGCTTCTATCAAGCGCTTCGGTATCACTATGGATTACCGCCATCAGGCTGAAATGTACCGCAGC
The DNA here is from genome assembly GCA_902796065.1 of Ruminococcus flavefaciens. Taxonomy (GTDB): domain Bacteria; phylum Bacillota; class Clostridia; order Oscillospirales; family Ruminococcaceae; genus Ruminococcus; species Ruminococcus flavefaciens_X. The sequence goes on along the minus strand of CADBNS010000239.1, from coordinate 2,965 downwards.
GGAAAGTATACCAAGTATATCCTCACTGCCCTCGATAAGCGCGGCGAGATCTTCGATATTCTCGACAGCTTCCGTACTCAGGACGCTCAGGAGGGCGAGAGAGAGGCTTATTACCCTGTCTCTATCTACTGCTCTGAGTGCCACAGGGATACTACTAAGATCATCTCCTATAAGGACGATTCAAGAGTCGCTAAGTATGAGTGCAAGTGCGGTCACTGCGGCGATTTTGACTTCAATACTGATACTAACTGCAAGCTCGCATGGAAGATTGACTGGCCTATGCGCTGGCTCTATGAGGGCGTTGACTTCGAGCCCGGCGGTAAGGATCACGCTGCTCCCGGCGGCTCATACGATACAAGCCGCGTTATCGCTGAGAAGATCTTCGGTATCAAGGCTCCTATGTTCAAGGGCTATGAGTTCATCGGTATCAAGGGCTCTACAGGTAAGATGTCCGGTTCTTCCGGCCTCAATATGACTCCGGATACCCTTCTGAAGATCTATGAGCCTGAGGTGCTCCTGTGGCTCTACTCAAAGGTCGAGCCCAATAAGGCTTTCAACCTCTGCTTCGATGACGGTATCCTCCGTCAGTACTTCGAGTTCGATAAGCAGTATGACCAGTATATCAATGGTACCGCTGATGAGCATACCAAGTCTATCATCGAGTACAGCCTTATGACCGACAGAAAGATCAGTACTGTTCCTATGGGACTCCTCGTTCAGCTCGGTTCTATCGTTGACTTCAATGTTCCTATGCTCGAGACTGTGTTCGAGAAGATCGGTCAGCCTTTTAAGCGTGAGGACTTCGCTGAGCGCCTTGACCTCGCTAAGTACTGGCTCGAAAACTGCGCTCCGGAAAATGCTAACAAGCTCCTCGCTTACCGTAACTGGGACGTATATAACGCTCTCTCTGAGGACGGTAAGAAGGAGATACAGATACTCCACGATTACCTCAAGAATAATGAGTATACCCTCGATGAACTCAATACTAAGCTGTATGCTATCCCCAAGGAGATCTTCGGCGAGGATAACGCTGAGATCAAGTCCCTTCAGGGTGAGTTCTTCAAGAGCGTTTATCAGCTCCTGCTGGGTAAGGAAAAGGGTCCAAGACTGTACCTGTTCCTCTATGCTATCGACCGCGACAGCTACGTTAAGCTCCTCGATTTCTCTTACCCCATGACTGAGGAAGAAAAGAACCCTCAGCCCGCTGAGCCTGTTGAGGAAGAGGAAAAGATCGTCTACGGCGATCCGGATCCCGTTGCTCCTGTTAAGCCGGAGATCTCTTTCGATGACTTCGGTAAGCTCGACCTCCGCGTTTGCAAGATCATCAAGTGCGCTGAGATCCGTAAGTCTCACAGCTGCTATAAGCTCACCCTCTTCGACGGACTCAAGGAGCGTGTCATCGTTTCCAGCATTAAGCACTACTATAAGCCGGAGCAGCTTATCGGCAAGAAGATCATCGTTGTTGCTAACCTCGCTTCTACACGTATCACCGGCGTTACCAGTGAGGGTATGCTCCTCGCTGCTACTAATAATGCCTGCGGCGCGCAGGTCATCTTCGTTGATGATATTGTTCCGGAGGGTACTCCGATCGCTTGATTCTTTCAGGGACAGATGCTTTATCTGTCCCTTTTATTTTTTTTTCGCTTTTTTGTGACACTTGCAGTTCTTTATGAGAATGTAGTTTATGTAAGCGCCATGGATGCTTGATTCTTAATACACGAAAAGGAGGAGATCTGATGACGGGCTGCGAATACTCCGCCCTGCTGGACCAGAATTCAGGTAAAGCACATGAGATTCTTTTTAATGAGTACTATAATTATGTGAGGGCTGTTGTATTCAATCGTCTACGCAGCATCGCCGGTAATGAGGACATCGAGGAGTGTATCAGTGATGTCTTTGCCGATGTGTTCTTTTATTTCAGCAAACCTACCGACAATGACCTGAAAGGCTATATCGGTACTGTCGCTAAACGCATCAGTATCGACTGGTATAAAAAACTGATGCGCAGTTCGGGAAGAAATGTCTCTATTGATGACGATGACTTCACTGAGTTGAGCTCCGGTGAGGATATTGTCTCCGACAGCGAGCATTCTGAACTCAGACGTATACTGATGAACTGCATTAAAACTCTCGGTGAGCCGGATTCTTCTATCATTATTCAGAAATTCTACTACAATATGGATTCCGTTCGCATCGGTAAGACGCTGGATATGAAGCCTTCTGCTGTGCGTATGCGCTGTAAACGCGCTGCCGAAAAACTGCGGATGATACTTGAATCTTATGGTATAAAGGAGGACTTGGTATGAAAGATCTGAAGCTGGATGTTCTTGAAAATGCTGAGGATGAGATCATCAATGATATGGAAACCTTTTCGTCAGATAGTGAGAGTGTAAGAAAGAGGGTTTTTTCTATGAGCGAAAAAAAATACAATGATATGGTAAATAATAAGAATAATACTAACAACAATATCGAGGTCAGCGGCGTTGAAAAGTACCACAGACCTGTATGGTATAAACCACTGTGTGCGGCTGCGGCTGTTGCTGTCATTCTCGGCGGCGGTGGTACCGCCTTCATGATGAACAGAAGCGGTAACAGTATCCCCGATGATTCGTCTTCTGATTCTTCCGCTGTACAGCAGGTAACTGAGGGGGTAACTACCGAAGCGGTTACTGCTGAGCCTGTCACTGATGCCGTTTCTGAGAACGTTCCTACCGAGGACGAGATGAGAGCTTTGTTCGAGGAGTATGCTCCCGTATATTTCGATGCCTATACATTCGGTTTTGCGGAATCCACGGATCGTGAGTCTGAGCCTATTACGTACTGGGGCTGCTTAGGTGCAGGGGACATATTTGATGTTCCTGATGAAGATGCGGAAGAGTATATGTCGGAAGATGGAAAAGTGTATTTCCGTGAGAAATTCTACAAGATGAATGATCCAAGATTCAGCACTATCAATGAGCTGAAG
>CADBNS010000238.1 GCA_902796065.1 Ruminococcus flavefaciens | reverse complement strand
TCACTCTACGGAGGAGGCTGTGGAACGTGCTATGCCGAGGCTGAGAGGTGCATATTCCTGCATACTCATGACTGCTACCAAGCTCATTGCTTTCCGTGACCCCGACGGATTCCGTCCGCTGTGTATCGGCAGAACTCACGACGGAGCATATGTCGCAGCTTCTGAGACCTGTGCCCTTGAAACTGTGGGCGCTGAGTTCATTCGTGATGTGGATGCAGGGGAGATAGTAGTCATCGGAAAGGACGGACTGCGCTCTATTCGTACAAACTGCATGGACAGGAAGAACATCTGCATATTTGAGTATATCTACTTTGCTCGTCCTGATTCGGTCATAGAGGGTGTATCCGTACACCACGCAAGACTGAAAGCAGGGGAGCTGCTGGCGAAATACAGTCCCGTTGATGCTGACATAGTCATCGGCGTACCGGACTCCGGACTTGATGCAGCACTGGGATATGCCAACGAAAGCGGTATTCCCTGCGGTATCGGCTTCATCAAGAACAAGTACATCGGCAGGAGCTTTATACAGCCTCAGCAGGCTCAGCGTGAGAATGCCGTGAAGATAAAGCTGAATGCGGTACGTGAGACTGTTGCGGGCAAAAGGGTGATAATGATCGATGACTCCATTGTGCGCGGAACTACCAGTGCAAGGATAGTAAGACTGCTGAGGGAAGCCGGAGCAGCAGAAGTCCATGTGCGCATATCCTCTCCACCCTTTGTACATTCCTGCTATTTCGGTACGGATATAGACTCAGAGGAGAACCTCATCGCAGGCAAGTGTCATTCTACTGAGGAGATAGCGGAGTATATCGGTGCGGATTCTCTGGCATATCTTCCTACAGAGGCACTTGGTGAGCTGATAGACGGAAAATACGGCTATTGCAGCGGCTGCTTTACCGGTGATTATCCGGTAGATGTATCCGGTGCAGGCAGCAAGAATAAGTTCGATGAGAAGATACACAGCTGAGTATCCGTACACAGGAGCTCAGATAAAAAAATACGGTCAGCTATCAGAGGCTGACCGTTTTTATGTTTAAGCTTACTTTGAAATGTGCTTTCTCATTTCGATAAGGTCGAAGGTGTTCCAGATACCGTCATTGTTGAGATCGAAGTTTCTGCCTTTGAGATCGCATTTTTTTCCGTGAAGAAAGCTGACGAATAACTCTGCATCTTCTACAGTGAAATCTTCTTCCTTCTGTGCGTATTTCTGCATATCTATCTCATTATCTTCCATATCAGTGCATTTGCCTGTTATACGGTCAACATAGCACAGTACATTGTACTCTGAGCCGTCATTGAGGCATACCGCAGCATAAAATGATTCGTCCTCGATAGTTATATCATCAGGGGTCATAGCCTTGCCGGTAACTGCTGTGAAATAGCCGGAAACAAGCTCAGTTACCTCAGCGTCATTGAGGAAATCGAAGGTTTCGGGAGTAGAATCGGAGCAATAGGACATGGTATATAAGATGCCGTCAGATTCAATAACAGCTCTGTCCTTCCAGATAGTCACCTCACCCTCCGGCGAAGGACCATTGTTGTAATTTGCTTTGAATACGCCGTTTTCAGCGCTGTAGGTGCCCTTCATCATTAAGTCATTGTCTGGGAAGATAGCAGTAAAGTCATGACCGTTCGGGTCGATATACACATATTTTTCCAGTCCTGTGCCGTCTTCAATAAAGCTCCAGATACCGGGAGTGAATGCATCGGCATAATTATCATTACCGGGAAGGTCAGGCAGCTTCGGTGCATCAGTGTCAGTTCCTTCATCTGTATTGTCAGCAGGTAATTCAGCTAATGGCTGAGAGCCCTTTTTCTGTCCCGGTGCAAGGAGATCAAGTGTGCTGGAAGCGTAGTAGGTATAGCCTTTTTCAGCACAATACTCCTTCACATCTGCGATAATATCATCGTTTTTGGTGTATTCAAGAAGATAGACATCTTTACCGCAGCTGCTTACGAGTTCGCAGTATTTCTGGAAATAATCCTTGTCCTCATCAGAGCTGACAATGAACTTCTTGTCATGATCCCAGTCGATAGAACTGAACACTGATTCCTGATTTACAGCGTCCATAATACCATCAAGACCATTGTTTTTTCTTGCATACCTTGAGATGTAAGTATCGCCGCCGTTTATGACAACGTAGGTGTCATACTTCTTCAGACCTTTCAGAATATCAGTAAGACCGTTATATATGTCATTGGTCTTGAAATTGTAGTATACATCACAGTTGTCCACCCAGAGACCGTCAACGCCCTTGTCAAGAATCTCCTTTGCAAGTTTATCCACAACGAATTTCTGCCATTCCTTCTGTGAAACGTCTACCCATACCTCATCTTCCCAGTTTACATATTCACCAAGAGCGAACTTTGTATAATCCTGATAATAATCGCGGTATTCCTCAACTGAGCCGATATTTATGTAGCTGTATACGATATGACCGGAATCCTTCAGCTCCTTGATCTGTTCATCGGAGAAACACTGTGCATCAAGGACGATCTTCCTGTAATCCGTCATATTATCCAGATCTTCGGAATCAGCTCCCAGGAAAACACCGTATTCATAACGTATGCTTTCTGCTTCCGCATTCATGCTGACTGAGCTGTTCATTACAGCTGAGAAGCACAATGGTAAGGCTGTTATAAGACTGAGTATTCTGTTATTTTTCATGATTTGACCTCTTTTCATAGAGTTAATAATAAGGCATTTCCACGTGAAGAATGCCTCCGTCATATACCATCGGCTGAAATAATACACTTCGGACAAGAATAATAAATCTTTCTTTTTTGTATATGCACGGGTAGGAAAATCATAACAAAACGGCTCAGTTCAACTCTGAGCCGCTTTGTTTTTATGCCGTGATCTGTCGGCTTATGCTATCTGCGTAATAACCAGATGTGCAGAGACCGGCCGTGTGCCGCCTGCAAGAGGTGTAATGGTCAGAGCAGCTGCATTTCCTGAGGGATTGCGCACTGTCAATACAGAGTTTTCAGCTGTGGTTTCAACCAGTGCAGTACCGACTATCTGATCGGTTCCCGTGAAACGGCCTGAAACAGTGTATGCAAGGTCTGCACCGTTAAGTGTCAGCAGAAGCTGACCGGGTTCGGTCACACTGACCTGGAACTGTATCTGGTATACTCCCGCATCAGCAAGCCTGAATGAGGAATCGTTTACACGTGCAATACCGTCACCGCTGACGGGACCGTCCTGCGGAAAGCTGACGTCAGTGCCCGGTGCGACATTGGCAGAATTATCAGGTGGCATTATTGCGTAGAAATCCGCGTAATTCAATACAGTGCCGGGAGGTCCCTGAGGACCCGCAGGACCAGTAAGACCACGCGGACCAGCCGGACCACGTTCTCCGGTAGCACCTTGTTCTCCGGTCGCTCCCTGCGGACCGATAGGACCGCGTAAACCGGTTGCACCACGCTCTCCGGGAGGACCCTGAGGACCGGCAGGTCCGGCGAATCCACGGGGTCCCTGTGGTCCGGGAGGTCCCTGACAACAACATCTATTCTCACAGCCGCATCTATCGCAGCTATTTGTATCTGGTTTCATAATATTGCTCCATTCATCGTTTTTGAGTGCTGTAAAGCACCCTGATACATTTTATGCAGCAATTGAGTATATGTTACGGGCTGGAGACTATATATACTATGCCCATTTTTCATAGGTTTCGACAAACTCCTTGAATTCCTTGCGGCCCTTCGGGTCCAGTTTTTCCATTACATCTTCCTTGAATTCATCGATTGCGATGACCATATTTCCAAATGTGTTATAATTCTCATGAAGCACCTCTTCTGACGCTCCCTGCTTTCTAAGTTCGTTGATCTTAGCGCAGAATTCTTTCAATTCTTTGCTCATCTTAATATAGAGTTCATAAGCATCATAGCCGAGTTCACTCGTAGTATCATCATAATCATAATTTGGTGTATAGCCAAGTGTATCTATATACAAGTTGTTGAGGTCATATATGATCTCTTTAAGGTCAAGCGTACCGTTTTTAAGCAGGAAATATCCTATATCATCTATCGTTTCAAGTCCAAGATTCATTCCGTCTATAATATCCTGTACAGTAAGTTTTACTTTCTCGCCGCCCGAAAGTGTAAACTCTGGTCTTTCATTCCTTACTCCGACGATTTTAGTGTAGTATCCGGTGCTGATATTTTCACCGTTCAGCATAGGTGAATTCCTAAGACCAGCAAAATCTATACTGTTAAGCTCTGATGGATCGGATGCTTTTTTCTCAGTACTTAAATAGTCTGCTTTGAACCTGTCTATAATACAATCAAATGCCTTGATAACCTTATCGTTTGTAGTTTCAATTAAGAACAGATCGGAGTATATGTTGTTTTTATCAATAGGATAGCGTGCGCCGCAGACAGCCAGCTCCTCATCAAAAATGAGCTGCATCATCCCCTCTATCCGATCTTTAAGTTCATTATAATAATCAGAACGGAGTGCCATGATCTTTTCTGACGGGTCATCGTCTTCAATCGCATCAAGATCCTCTGCGTAAACTGCGATAATGTCATCAGAATTATTCGGGAACGTTTTTTTGTACTCTTCCTCTGTGAGAAACAGTCTTAAAAACCGGCTCTTTGAGGATACTGTCATTGTCAGTTTGTCGTTGCAGTAATCCATAAGGTAGTATTCATCTTTTAAAAGCAGATCATTGTTATATGCCTCCGCAAAGAAGTGAAGCTCATTATCGATGACTTTTGCAGATGTAAGATATTTGAAATTCTTAGTATCATTATAGAAATTATTGAGCTTTTTAATTTCTGTTATTGCTGTTTTCTGAAGCTCTGCAAAAGAATCCATAAATTCGCCTGTCAGTTCAAGATCTGTATAACTCTGCCAATAGGGAAGTCTTGGATCGTGAACGTAGAACATAGAATTGAACTCTGATAATAGATCATAATTAGTTACTTCTGCCCATATGGTGATGGGATTGCCGTTGTCTGAAAACTCCATGAATGCACGCACTGGTATATAGCGCATATCAGTTTGGCTTACAAAGTGCAGTTCATCGTTGATAAAATCGATCTCAGGTATCGCGACCTTTTTCCTTTTCAGCGTATAAGGGTATTTTATTGCCTTATCCGTTGTTTTTTGTCTGCCCTTGTGATGGATGATGTCAAGCTCATCAAAGCCTCTTTCGATGAGACCATCGTTGATCTCATCAACTGTCCGCGGCTTTTCATCATTTCCGATAAGCTCCATAATAGCCTCATCACGCTTCCAGCCTCTTGCCAGCTCGTCCATTCCGTAGTAGTACAGGCCGTCATTGGTCTCACTGACCGTAGCTCCCAGTACTGCGCATATTGCAATTATGCAGTCGCGTCTCTCAGTGGGCTTCTCCTTGTTTATGTACTTGCGGAATACCTCATAGCTCACGCCTATCATGTCAGCAATGTCTCTTTTTTTCAGTTCCGGTCTGTCGAAATTCGATTTATTTGCTGCTGAATTCAGCCTTTCCAGTTTTTCATTAAAGAAATCTGAAAATGCTTCCTTGATAACAGGATTGCGCTCGGTTATCTCTTCTTCAATAGTTATATATTCATTAGTTTTCATGATATTCTCCTTTGGTCTTATTCTCGTCTTAAGACAATATCATTATATCATTCCTTATCCCTCAGGTCAATGCAGCTGGGGTATTATTACCCCGCTTTTTTGGGGTATCATTACCCCAACTCAGCTCAGTCAGTACTTCCGCGATGATAATGCCGTTGGGAATGATTGAGCCTGTTATTTATGTTATGGAATCAAGCGGTATCTGCTTAGACTCCCATGTGCTGTCAGCGTGTATGGTTATCAGCTCTGCGCCGCGCTGTTTGGTTTCCTTTTCAATACCCGGCATTGCAAGATAGTCAATGCTCATGCCGTAGGTCAGGCGGATGCCCTTATACTCGATGGACGCCTTGTTGTAATGGTCGTGACCGCAGAAGACTCCTGATGTACTGCCAAGTTCAAGTGCTGTGTCGAATATCTTGCTGGGGTAGTCGGAACAGCACACAAGTTCGTTGGTGATTCCGCCGTGGTCACCGGGATTCTCACCGTAGAAGTATTTTACCTCGTCGCTGCCTTCCAGATATAGTTCAGTAGCGGTCTTGTATTCCTGCAAGGGGATATGGAAGAAAACCATTGAGTTTACCGTGTGACCGGCTTCATTGTTCATTCTCCTGACCTCATCGGCATACCAGTCCACCTGATCGTCGTGGATATAGTCATATACGTTGATACCCTCGCCCGTGTAGGCGTTTGAGTCTATCATAAACAGTCCAGTATTCAGTGATCCGTCTGAGTTGCGTATCTCGATAAGTTGATTGTTCCTGCCCATAACATCAGGCTGAGTGTAGGGGTAAAGCGTATTGCCCGAGGTCTTGAAAGACAGCGACTTGTAGACCTCGCTGAGTTCCTGCTTATTGGCTGATGCAAGCGACTCGGTATCGTGGTTGCCGTAGGTG
>CADBNS010000237.1 GCA_902796065.1 Ruminococcus flavefaciens | reverse complement strand
TGCTTTCGCATTTCAAGTTTTTCTGACGCAGATATATTTTCTTTATGTTGAGCATTGGTTGGCAAAGTTTAGTTGGGGGAGCAATAACCGAGGAGGGGGTATTATTGAAGTCCATAAAAGTGATGTCGCTCATATCAGCGGCAGCGGTGACGATTGCCGGACTCAGCAGCTCTATCAGTATTGGCAGTGGTATAGCAGCAGACGAAGGCGAGACAGTTACATTATTTGAAAGCGGATTTGAGACCGGCGCGGACGGATGGAGTGGAAGGGGCTCTGCAAAGACCGCCGTGACCAGCGAATTCTCAAACAGCGGAAACTCGTCGCTATACGTGACGGGACGAACGGATTCATGGAATGGAGCTGTCATGTCACTTGACACTGCATTCTCCGCTGGCAGTACCTACAGCTTTGAAGCACACGCAATGTTCCGGGAGGGTGAAGCACCGGAAGGATTCAAGCTTACAATGCAGTATACTGACTCCAGCGGCACCACCATCTACGACAAGATAGCAACAGCACCGGCAGTAAAAGGAGAGTGGGCAACTCTCCGCAATGAGAGCTATACAATACCGGCAGGGGCGAGCAATTTGCAGGTATATATAGAAGTGCCGGACAGTCTTGTCGATTTTTACGCTGATGACATAGTAATAAGGGGTACAAAAGGAGCAGCAGCTCCGCCGGCTGCTCCGGGGGGAAGCAGCAGTACCGGCAGCGTAAAGAAGAACGTCCGCGGAGACATGAACGGCGACGGAACGATAAATGTGTTCGACGTTCTGCTTCTCAGGCAGGCAGCCTGCGGCGCAGCAGATGCGTCGGTGATGAAGCTGGCGGACCTCAACAACGACGGCAGCGTAACTGCCGAAGATGTGGCTTATATCGCAGACTACGTAATGGGAAAAGATGTAGAGATACCCAAGGCAGCTGTGGCAGAGCCGGCAACATATCCCAAGTCCTATGATTTCCCTGCGCCCAGCGCATTGAAGTCAACGGGCGACATAACAGACCCGTTCATATTCATGGACGGCAGCAAGGTCGAGAGTCAGGAGGACTGGTACAGACGCGCCGGTGAGATACGGTGTATGTACGAGTACTATATGTACGGAATGTACCGTGACGGCTCAGACGAAGAGGTCTCCTACAAGATAAGCGGCGATACCATGACGGTAACGGTAAAGCGGATCAGTACAGGAAAGACCGCATCATTCCCTGCAAAGATCACACGGCCCAACAAGGTAAGGCACGAAGGCGGAGCACCTGTCATCGTAGGAATGCACACCGGAATATCCGAGGCAACAGCAAAGAGTCTTGGATACGCGGTAGTGACCATAGATGCAGGAATATTCTCCAATCCTGTAGCATCAGACAATACCGCGCATCAGGGCGCATTCTACACACTCTACCCCTACGGAAACAACTGGGACGAGCAGACAGGCGCACTTCTTGGCTGGTCATGGGGATGCAGCAAGATACTTGACGCACTCTATGCCGGAGCCGGAGAGGAGTTGAACATAAATCCTGACAGCTCTATTGTTACCGGTGTATCGCGCTGGGGCAAGGCGACAGCGGTATGCGGAGCATTTGATACCCGATTCAAGATGGTAGCCCCGTCATGCTCAGGAGCCGGCGGACTGGCGCTGTACAGATATATGTCACAGGGCAAGTCCTACGATTTCTCATCGAAGGGCGGATCGTCCAACTACACCTACGGACAGAATGAGCCGCTTGGAAGTCTCCAGTCGATGGACGAGCGCGGCTGGTTCAACAATCGTTTCCTTGAGTTCAGAGATGCTAAGCAGTTCCCGATGGATCAGCATATGCTTGGTTCACTGGTAGCAGACCCGAACAGGTATCTGTTCATAATCGGCTCCTGCGTCAGTGAGGACTGGGTAAACGCACCGTCGATGTGGATGAGTTATCTTGGCGCAAAGCACGTATTTGACTATCTTGACCTCAGTGACCACATAGCAATAAATATCCACAAGGAAGGCCATGCGGTCATAGACGAAGACGTAAAGTACATGGTGCAGTATTTTGACTATCATGTATACGGCATACAGCCCACAATGGATCTCAGCACGCTCCAGACCTCGGTATTCGCACTGCCGCGGAACTGGGACAAGACATGGGATACATTTGATGACAAGTGGTTATATTGATTCCGGGACCAGAATTGTTAATGGGTTTTCAGCTGAAAACGGAGACAGAGACATAAAAATAAGAACCTGTCCACATCGAAAAAAGTGAAGAAAAGCGGTGTCCATTTATAAATAAGAAGGGATGCCGCTTTTTATAAAATTTTAATATTAAATAATAATTAAAACTGTAATTTTTTTGGCATTTTAAGATTATTTTAAGAATCACGCTTTATTATTAACGTTAGTATAGTTCATTATACTTAGTTTTAATGAAGAGGAGTATGATTGTTATGAAAAACAGAAGTGTAAAAAACCTTGCCGCAGGTTTGGTTTCTTCCCTCCTGCTGGCATCAGCAGTTCCGGCAGTCATGAGTGCCGCAGCAGCTGACATCAAATACGGCGACGTCAACTTCGATAATAAAGTAACTATAGCAGATTCACTGGCGATACTCCAGTATGTAGCAAATGCAGACAAGTATCCGCTGAATGATGAAGCAGTTGACAGAGCAGATGTATTCAACCGCGGCGACGGCATAACAGCAAATGATGCAGTGTCGATACAGAAGTATGACACAGGGCTTATCAAGGAACTGCCGGAATCATGGGCAGCACAGCAGCCAACACAGCCGACGCAGCCGCCAACAACTGAGCCGCCTGTTCAGCCCACAACAGTTGAACAGATCGATGTTCAGACAACCATCCATCTCCAGAACAATTCGATAAAGGTAGAGGGCGACTATGCCACAGCCAACGGCAGCATAGTGACCATCACACACTCCGGAACCTACACCTTTGACGGAACACTTGCAGACGGACAGATATGCGTAAACATACCTGACGAGAAGGCAGACCCCGGTACAGTAAAGCTGGTATTCAACGGCGTAGACATT
>CADBNS010000236.1 GCA_902796065.1 Ruminococcus flavefaciens | reverse complement strand
TGGCTTACACCTATTGACTTTTGTGCAAAAACTATGTATAATTATAGTGCAAACTATACTATTATGCAGAAAGGTGTTGAATATCATGGGAAAGTTTGCTATCAAAGCAACTAAAACAGGTTTTACTTATAGCCTCAATGCGCGTAACGGTCAGGTCATCGCGGTCGGTGGTGAGGTCTATAACAGCCTCGCAAGTGTCACAAAAAGCATAGAGAGTGTTATGAAAAATGCTCCCGCTGCCGGTATCGAGGATCAGACCATCGAGGGCTATGAAAAGGTCGCTAATCCTAAGTTTGAGATCTATAAGGATAAGGCCGGCGAGTTCCGTTTCAGACTGAAGGCTAAAAACGGCGAGATCATAGCCGCAAGTGAGGGCTATGTCCGTAAGTTCAGCTGCAAAAAAGGTATCGACAGCGTTAAAAAGAACTCTGTTGATGCTCCTGTGATAGAGCCTGAAGAAAAATAAATCTACTTCATGATGCAGCTTTCCGGCTTCCGGACGGCTGCTTCTGTTTTTAAGGAGTCTCATTATGAATAATCCCGATCTGTATTCCCGCTTCATCGACGAACTCGTTCAACTCTCACGCTCCTGCGATGATGCCGATTCTATCCTATCTTCTGATGCCTCCGCCGATTACGATGACCCCGGCCTCAGCTCTGTCCTCTCTAAACTCTCCGATAACGACCGCAAACTCATCGCTTCCTGCGTCAGCCGCGCTTTCCGCGATGGTATCTACAGTACCCTCGATACCATCGAATGGTATTCGCGCTCCGGCTCAATTAAACTGCTCTTCGGCGATGACCCCTGTGACGTCCTTCAACATGATGGATTACAGAATGACTTCATGAATAAATGCAATAAGTGGGAATGGTCCGACTGACCATTTATTGTTGCTTTCGGCTCACGGGAATTGACAAATCACTGTGACTGCGCTATAATGTATGTGAATTTTTGAAAAGGAGTATACATCATGGACTCACGTATCTACAGCAATTATGAGATAATTGACAGCCATGCTCATATTTTCCCCGAAAAAATCGCGGAAAATGCTACTGTCAATATCGGTCATTTCTACGAACTGCCGATGGACAGCACCGGCATCAGCAGCAAGCTCATCGAAAGCGGTAATAAGATCGGAGTTAAACGCTACCTCGTTTGCTCTACCGCTACTTCTCCCCACCAGATCACTTCTATCAACAGTTTTATTGCGTCAGAATGCAAAATTCATAAAGAATACTTCGGCCTCGGTACTACTCATGCCGACTCCGAAGACATAGAGGGCGATATTCGCCAGATCATTGACCTCGGCCTACACGGCGTAAAGCTCCACCCCGACTTCCAGAAGTTCAATGCAGACTCTCCCGAAGCCTTCCGCATCTATGAACAGATCGAGGGCGTTCTCCCTCTTATGATCCACTGCGGCGATAACCGCTACGATTTCTCAGCTCCGCAACGTATCGCTAATATTCATAAGAACTTCCCTAAGCTAAAGATACAGGCTGCCCACCTCGGCGGATACCAGCGCTGGGAAGATGCCGAAAAATGCCTCGTGGGTCTCGATAATGTCTGCTTCGATTTCAGCAGCTCACTCGCCTTCCTCTCTCCTCAGAAGGCCGCTCATATGATCCGTTCATACGGTGTTGAGAATTGCTTCTACGGCTCCGATTTCCCTATGTGGAACCACTCCGAGGAATTTGAACGCTTCCTCGCACTCGGCTTTACCCCGGAGGAAAATCAGCTCATGCTTGCGGACAACTTCAAGAGATTCTACGGTATATAAGAGCCGTTTCCAACGATAATACTGCTCTCCGCAGCCGATACAGTGAGATACTTTGCTGAATGCAAGAAGTTGAAAGGATAAGCAAAATGAGAAAACCAAAAATTTTCGAGAATCAGAATAACTCCCTGCTGTACCGGTTTCTCACTTCCCCCGGCAAGGACAGCGATACCGTCAGGCATCAGGCTCTTCTTGCTCACAGAATCATCAGCTCTTCCGCACGCGTTACCTTTCTCATCTGTCTTGTTGTGACCCTATGCTTCTATCCACACATTCCCGCAGAAACAGGTGTGCATTTCATCGGATTGAAATATATGCCGGAAATTCATGGCTTTTCCGAAAATATTCACCGGATACTCCACGAGTATCAGGAGATAGATGTCATCGCGGCAAAAGTCTGGCTGTTCTATCCTTATGTCATTACCGGACTTGTTCTGCTTGCCGGTATGCTGCTCCCACGGCTCGCCAGCAGACTGAATAACAAGCGTTTCAGCGAAAATGCTAAATCAATTCTGATCGATGGTTTGAAACTGACTCTCGATATAGTCGGTCTGGTCTACACCCTATACTTCTGCGGTGTCTGGACGGTACAGATCCTCCGGCAGCAGCCGATGAGAGTACTGTTTACTTTTCTTTTCGTTACTCTGACTTTTCTGGCTTTCATGGATATGATCCTTTTCACTGTTATGCTGTATGCTGATGAGCGGAAAAAACATATGGATCAATTCGATCAGTAGTACTTAATGCTGACTTGTCACAACAGTGACTTGTCAGCTTTTTTCGTACGCTCTCATCTATGGACAAATCATCTTCTTTGTGATATAATTATAGTACTTATTGTTTCAAGGAGTAATTTAAATGAAAGAAAAACAACATACGTCTAAATGGAATAAAAAAAATGAGCTCTCTGCGTTGCTCGTCAGTCTCGCTCTCTCTTTGACCACACTTTTCTTCCCAGCTTCTGAAACCTTCCTGCTAAATCCGGTCGAGTTTCACCTGAACGCTTCTGTTGCTGTTCTGCCTTTGCTGCTGGTTGCTATCGGCGTGGGGGCCGGTTTCTGGCTGATCCTGAACCTCTGCCTGCTGATCAATGAGAAACTGTTTAAAGCTGTTTCACTTATGAGCTTTGGATTGCTGATTGCTTCGTATGTACAACTGCTGTTTTATAACGAAAAAATGTCTGTCATGAACGGAGCGCAAGATAAAGTTTGGGATTTTTCTGTACCCTTTGTTAAGATCAACTTTTTCGTGATGTTGGCTATCGCTTTACTGCCTATATTCCTTTTCCTCCTTCAACTCGTTGAACCTCCTATAACTTCTGTCAGAAAAATCAAATGGACTTTTGTCCCTCCAGTTTGCGGCGCTATTATTCTTATGCAGTCCTTAGGCCTGGGTTTTAATATCGTAAACTATCAGAAATTGAATGCAAAAGGAAAGTCTCCGACTATTAAGTATCTGTCTTATGAGCCTCTGCTCTCACTCTCTAAGGAAAACAATGTTATTGTGTTCCTTACCGACAGACTTGATGGTACTATGGTCGATGACTTACTCAAATATTATCCCGAACTCAATGAATCACTTGATGGTTTTACTTATTTTTCTAATAATATCAGCTGCTACACCAATACTTTTCCATCTGTACCTGAAATGCTGTCTGGTACCAAATATAACGGGGAACAATGGATGGACTATATTACAAGTATCTGGGAAAATGACAACGCTATGAAAAGAATTCACGATGCGGATTATCAGGTGAATCTTATGATAGATGGTAATACTACATATTATGAGTTGGATGATATGGAATGCTTTACTGACAATATAAGAGAAACTTCCTATAGCTACAATTTGGGTAATAACGGTGTCATTCAGAACGAGATCGTACTATCTCTTTATCGCGTTCTTCCATATGCTTTTAAATCTATCCCACTGCAATTTTTCTCAGTTTCATCTGACAACTATATTAAAATCAATGAAGCTACTGATTTTCATCCCTCTTCTGTCGGTATTAACAGTGATATTCATTTTTATAACTATATGCAGGATCATCCTATTACTGACAATTGTGCTAAAAAAACCTTCTCATTCATTCACTTGAATGCTTCTCATGATGCAAACAAGGATTTTATCGAAATTTGTCATAGAGACCATCCTTCTGTAAGCGGAAGTGTTCCAGAAATACAGAATGGTCCGCTTATTATCAATACTCTCAGATGCAGCTTCGATATTATTGAGATGTATATTAATCAGATGAAGGAACTTGATATTTATGATAATTCTACTATCATTATCCTCGGCGATCACGGAAGAGCAATGACTGCTAAGGAAGAAGAAGAAAGCAAAAAACTGGACGGTCCGATAACTACAGGTCTGTTCATCAAGCAGGCTAATGCGCCTCATGCTGATCTGCAGATAAACAGCAGCGCAGAAATGTCAAATGCTTTCTTTTCTGCAAGTATCCTGGATTACGCTGGTCTTAAATATGATGGATTTGGTCCTTCTTATGAAGATATTTGCACCGATCTGCCACACGTTAAACGTACTCTTAATCTGTATCACTTTACAGGATTCTTTAAGAAACCGGATTTCTTGAACAGTTATACAGTTACCGGCGATGCTTCCGATTTTTCAAACTGGAAGCTCAATAATTGATACTCTTTTTCTGATTTCTTTACACTATCCGCCCAATATTACAAAGAGCTATCTGATCCTTATAAGGTTCAGATAGCTCTTTTGTTATCATATCGTTATCAGCGAATGGTATTATTCCTTTGATTCGGATCGTGGGGATTATTCCCACTCCACAGTTCCCGGAGGCTTGGAAGTAATATCATACACTACGCGGTTTACGTGCTCCACCTCATTTGTCAGGCGGTTTGATACACGCGCAAGTACATCATACGGGATACGTGCCCAGTCTGCTGTCATAAAGTCATCTGTAGTGACTGCACGAATAGCTATCAGGTGGTCGTATGTACGGTGGTCGCCCATTACGCCCACTGTCCTTACGTCAGGAAGTACTGCGAAGAACTGGCGAAGCTCACTTTCTATTCCGCTCTTGCGTATCTCGTCACGGAATACTGCGTCTGCTTCCTGAAGCACCTTTATCTTCTCCTCTGTGATCTCTCCAAGGATTCGTACTCCAAGTCCGGGTCCCGGGAACGGCTGACGCCATACCAGATCGTGTGGTATTCCAAGCTTCTCGCCTACCCTGCGTACCTCGTCCTTGAACAGGTCGCCAAGCGGCTCGATGACTCCCGCAAACTTTATATCTTCCGGCATCTTTACCATATTGTGATGCGTCTTGATAACTGCTGTGCTTCCGTGTCCGGCTTCATTTCCGCGTCCAGACTCAATACGATCGGGATATATGGTTCCCTGCGCAAAGAATCCGTCTGTTCCCTGCTCGCGGATCTTATCCCAGAATACGTTGTAGAACTCTGTGCCGATTATCTTTCGCTTCTGCTCCGGATCTGTTACGCCCTTCAAAGCTTTCAGGAACTGCTCCTTGCAGTTTACTCTTACAAAGTTCATGTCGAACAGCTTGGTGAATGTGCTCTCTACGAAGTCACCCTCGTCCTTGCGCATAAGTCCCTGATCTACGAATACACAGGTAAGCTGCTTGCCTACTGCTCTGCTGAGAAGTCCGGCTGCTACTGATGAATCTACTCCGCCGGAAAGTCCAAGTATTACCTTCTTGTCGCCTATCTGCTCGCGGAGCTTCGCTACTGTATTCTCAATGAAGTCGTCCATTACCCAGTCGCCCTTGAATCCGCATACATTGTAAAGGAAGTTGTGTAGTATCTGCTTTCCGTATTCGCTGTGTGTTACCTCCGGGTGGAACTGCACTGCATACAGCTTCTTCTCCGGACACTCAAATGCTGCACACGGACAGTCTGCTGATGCTGCCTTTACTGCAAATCCCTCCGGCAGCTTGCTTACAAAATCAGTATGGCTCATCCATACTACGCTCTTCTCCGGTACGTCGCCGAAAAGAAGTCCGCCTGTATGGTTTATCTCTATTTTTCCGTACTCACTCTTCGCACAGCTCTCTACTGTGCCCCCAAGTGTATATGCCATGAGCTGACAGCCATAACATATTCCAAGTATCGGTATGCCAAGCTCAAATATCTCCTTCGATATATGCGGTGAGCTTTCATCATACACGCTGTTCGGTCCGCCGGTGAAGATGATACCGTCAGGTGCCATTGCTTTTAGCTCTTCTATAGGTGTGGTGTAGCTCTTGATCTCGCAGTATACACCGCACTCACGAACTCTTCTTGCGATGAGCTGATTGTACTGTCCGCCAAAGTCAAGAACGATACAAAGCTGATTAGCCATACGACCTCCTTTTTCATTACCGCATTACGGCTGCGGTGACCGGATTGTCTGTTCTATATTTATAATTATGCCATTTTTTCTGCCGGATTTCAAGGGGTTTCTTCAAATTTGGCGTTATATATAAAAATATATGTTGAATAGGGCGTTATGTAGATTTCCCCTCTTATATGCAAGAAATCCAGCACCGTTTGGACACGCCATCTCCGGTGCTGGATATGATTATTCTTCGCTTTTTTAGTCTACAAGTACCGGATCAAAGTCCTCTTCCCATGGAAGTCCCCACTTGTTCAGTGCTTCCATGAACGGATCGGGATCAAATTCCTCTATGTTGTATACGCCGGCTTTCTTCCATGTTCCGGTCATTATCATCATCGCTCCGATCATTGCAGGTACACCTGTGGTGTAGGAGATCGCCTGTGAGCCTACCTCCTTGTAGCACTCCTGATGATCGCAGATATTGTAAAGATAGTAGTTCTTGTCCTTTCCGTCCTTCTTGCCGCGGAATATGCAGCCGATATTTGTCTTGCCTACTGTTCTCGGACCCAGTGATGCAGGATCCGGAAGTACTGCCTTCAGGAACTGCAGCGGTACTATCTCCTTGCCCTCATACATGATAGGCTCGATCGATGTCATTCCTACATCCTCAAGACACTTCAGATGTGTCAGATAGCTCTGACCAAATGTCATGAAGAAACGGATACGCTTGATTCCCTTGATATTCAGTGCCAGTGACTCAAGCTCCTCGTGGTGCAGAAGATACATATCCTTCTCGCCTACGCCCTTGAAGTTGTATACCCTCTTTATCTCCATCGGCTCTGTCTCTACCCACTTGCCGTCTTCAATATAGCTGCCCTTTGCTGAGACCTCACGGATATTGATCTCCGGATTGAAGTTGGTCGCAAACGGATAACCGTGGTCACCGCCGTTACAGTCAAGAATGTCTATGTAGTTTATCTCGTCAAACTCATGCTTCATCGCATATGCCGAGAATACTCCTGTTACTCCGGGATCAAAGCCGCTGCCGAGGAGCGCTGTGATGCCAGCCTTCTCAAACTTCTCACGGTATGCCCACTGCCACTTATACTCAAACTTCGCTGTGTCAAGCGGCTCATAGTTCGCTGTATCTACATAATGGGTCTTTGTCGCAAGGCAGGCATCCATTATCGTAAGATCCTGATACGGCAGCGCAAGATTAAGCACTACGTCCGGCTTATAGGACTCGATAAGCGCTATCAGCTCGTCAGTATTGTCTGCATTTACCTGTGCTGTCTCGATCACTGTCTTTGTTGTCGGCTGGAGCTTCTCCTTCAGTGCGTCACACTTTGACTTTGTGCGGCTTGCGATCATTATGCCCTCAAATACATCACTGTTCTGGCAGCACTTGTGGATCGCTACTGATGCTACGCCTCCGCAGCCGATTATCATACATTTTCCCATTTTTTATTACTCCTTTGCTTCAGAACCTGTCCACACAGGTTCTCAGATTTACCGCAGCACTTCATGCTCTGCGGATAGTTTATGATGTTTATTGATATGCTTCGTTTATATCGGCGTTTCACTGTCTCCCTCTGCGGTAGCCATTACTGAATATATGAACAGTATTACTGCCGCAGTACACAGGATCACTCCGATCGTGACCAGCACTCTTTTTATTATATTGAAGAACCTGTCCGTCGGCGGATGTATCATTTCCGGATTATCCGGGTTTACCTTCAGCGTGACCTCTTCGCCTTTTTCAAACAGCGGCGGATAGCTGCTCATTGAACTGACTGTCCTGTACTCCTTACCGCCATATTCATAGGTGAATTCCGGCGAAAACATGGTATTCCCGTCTTCACTCTCCTTCGGGATATTCTGCGATACTATCGCCTGCACCTCATCGGTACAGCCCTTGTACATCATATCCGGCAGAGCTCCGATGAATATGCCTACGATACCAAAAAATACCCCGATCATTATCAGCAGCAGATAAACAAACATCGGTATCTTCTGCTTTGTAAACGAATCCTTCTTCGGATAATCACTGTATTCATCATATCTTCGTTCCATTTCGCTTCCTCCGGTACGTCAGAATCCCTCTTCAAATTGCTCTGTAAGGGACTTTTTCTTCTTCATCAGAAGCACTATCAGCAGCACGATCAGTAAGGCGATTATCAGGAACGGTGCTATTCCTATCAGCATCAGTGTTCTGAATGCCCCCATGTCCTTGGCGTCCATTGCCATCGTCACTATCTCCGGTGAATCCGGATCGATCAGTATCTCACGCTGCGTGCCTACAGACGCCTGAAGCTCTGCCCATGAATCATCAAGCTTTTCCTGAAGGTCTGAAGATCCGGCACCACTCTCCTCATCTGAGCCTCTGCCATCAGATGAATAGTGCATATAATGCCCTGAATAGCATTCCATCTCCGTAACATAGTTCCTTCCATTATATTCGTACGAAAGCGTCATGTAGCCTGTTACTGTGCCTTCATCTTCTTTCTTGTCAACTGATTCTACCGTTGCTGTTACCTTTTCTGTACAGCGCTTCTGCTGCTCCATCAGTGAGAAATACTCTTTTCCGGCTGTCCTCAGCAAAAATACTCCGATCGTTCCCAGTGCTATGGTTATTCCCAGAACCACCTTCACAATAAATATCGCAAGCGCTATGCCTGCATTTCCGGTTCTTATCCTTGCCCTCATTTTTCAATATCTCCTTATATCATTGTTTTAGGACCTGTATTCACAGTTTATTGTTCTGTCAGAGCGATCCTGCCTCTGTTCCATTCTTTAATAACTTGCATTAAATACAACTGTGTCTTATGACAGCGCCAGAAGCATCTCGCGGATTATCTTGCAGGCTACTGCGGTGGATACTCCGCTCTGATCGTAAACCGGACTAAGCTCGTTCACATCACAGCCAACTATGTTTAGTCTGCTGCATACCAGCGTCAGCGCCCTGCGAAGCTCATCAAATGTTACCCCACCTGCTTCCGGTGTGCCTGTGCCGGGGAATATCGACGGATCAAGTACATCAAGATCAACTGTAAGGTACACATTCTTACCCCTCAGCTTCTCTACAGTCTCCTCAAGTCCGTCAAATGTGAATTTGTGCATCTCAGTATGCTCATCTGCAAAACGGAACTCATCACGGTCTCCGCTTCGTATTCCAAACTGGAATATATGTCCGTCTCCTACTATCTCGTGACAGCGTCTCAGCACGCAGGCGTGTGACAGCTTCTGTCCAAGATAATCGTCACGCAGGTCTGCGTGTGCGTCAAAGTGGACTATGTACAGATCGCTGAACTTCTCGCTGACTGCCATTACTGATCCCAGCGTTACAAGGTGCTCGCCGCCTATCATGAACGGCATCTTGCCGTCTGTTAGTATCTGGTCGGATCTCATGGCTATGTCCGCTACTGCACGGCTCGTACTGCCGAATGGAAGCTCAAGATCTCCGCTGTCAAAGTAGCTGTAGTCCAGCATATCCTTATCCTGATAGGGACTGTAGGTCTCTATGCCGAAGCTCTCATTGCGTATCGCCGTGGGACCGAACCGCGTTCCCGGACGAAAACTGGTCGTTCCGTCAAAGCCCGCTCCGAACAGCACTATCTTCGCATCGCTGTACTCACTGTCACAGGCTATGAATGTCTGTATATTCTTATTCAACATCTCTGAGCATCTCCTCTACATAATTCGGAAGTGCAAAGGCTCCTACGTGCAGATTGGTATTGTAGTACCGCGTCTGGAGTCCAAGCATACTCCACTTTGTACCGTTATAGTCCCTTACCGGATGGTACTTCTTGGAGGCAAATCCGAACAGCCAGTGTCCCGAAGGATAGGTCGGGATATGCGCCTGATATACCCGACTTATGGGGAAACTCTCCACTATCCGCTTGTGGGAGCGCTGCATTGCTGCGGCATCTTCATCGTAGAACGGGCTCTCATGCTGATTTACCATGATACCGTCCTCGCGGAGCGCCTTGAAGCAGCTTCCGTAGAACTCCTTCGTGAACAGTCCCTCGCCGGGGCCGAAGGGATCAGTGGAATCCACGATTATCACATCGTATTTGTTCTCGCAGCGGCGTATGAACTTTACGCCGTCTTCAAAGTAGATATGCACCCTCTCATCATCAAGTCGGCAGGCTGTGGTCGGAAGATACTTCTTGCTGACCTCCACCACAAGCTCGTCTATCTCTACAAGGTCTATGCTCTCTACACAGCTGTAGCGCGTCAGCTCCCTGACTACGCCGCCGTCGCCTGCTCCGATAACAAGTATATTCTTCGGATCAGGATGTACTGCCATCGGTACATGGGTTATCATCTCATGGTATATGAACTCGTCCTTCTCGGTGAGCATCATATATCCGTCAAGTGTAAGGAAGCGTCCGAACTCCTTTGAGTCAAACACATCTATGCGCTGGAACTCACTGTTTCCGCTGTACAGCTGATGATCGACCTTTATGGAGAATTTCACATTGGGTGTGTGACGCTCCGTGAACCATAATTCCATATTTTCCTCCTTCTCAATCGTCCTTCCTGCCGCTGCCTGCCGGAGGACCCTCTACTCCGTTCGCCTTCATTACTATTCTCAGGTAGAACGGTGTGAATATGAATACCAGCACAAAGCCTACTATCATGCTGATTATGAGCGATTTTATGAATGCCGGAAGGAACGGAAGTGTTCCGCCCATTCTTGCTGCCATCTTGCTTGCAAGGAATACCATCGCAAGTGTGATTATCGGTGTGTAGATGCAGTCGGATATGAGGCTGCTGAGACATCTTGCGCCAAGACTTCCGCGTTTAAGTCCGCACTTCTCACACGGAGCCTCCGATACCTTGCCTATCGGTATTATCGAGCCGATGATAAGGCTTATTACTGAGCTGACTACTGCACTGATAAGAAATCCTATGGGAGTGAAATGTCCCGATGTCAGGTTTCCTACCAGCGACAGGCATATGCTCAGCGTTATGCCCATGTACATATTCATCTGCATTCCTATTTTTTTCTCTTTATCATTCATATAAACTCCCCTTCCGGACTACTCCGCAAGCACGTTCAGACGCTTTATTTCAAGGTCCTCTGTACCCGTCATCTGACAGCCCTTCTCCTTTGCATATTTTATGTATTCTATTATCTCCGGCGTTATCAGTTCTCCCGGAGCAAGAATCGGTATTCCCGGAGGATAGCACATTACAAACTCTGTGCATACCTTTCCTGCTGACTCCTCAAGGGGTACTGATGTCTTGTCCGCGTAGAATGCCGTCCGAGGCGCCTCCGCCACTACCGGCGCTATGTACTCCTGAGTCAGCATATTCGCCTCAGTTTTGCCGAATCTGCGCTTTATCTCCGCCATCGCACTGATAAGACGCTCTATGTCACGCTTGCGGTCTCCTACGGAAATGTACGCAAGTATATTGCCTATGTCACCAAACTCTATCTGTATGTCGTACTCGTCACGCAGAAGGTCATAGACCTCTATGCCGGCAAGTCCGATGGGCAGCGTATACACGCTCAGCTTGGATACGTCAAAATCGTATATGCTGTCACCGTTTATCAGCTCCCTGGAATACGCATAGTATCCGCCGATGCTGTTTATCTCAGACCTCGCATACTCTGCCATTTCCACTGTCTGTGCGAAAATCTCCCTGCCGCTGAGCGCCAGTCTCTTGCGCGAAATGTCAAGGCTGGAAAGCAGCAGATACGACGCACTGGTAGTCTGGGTCAGGTTTATCACCTGTCGCATATAGTCTGCATTTACATTCTTTCCCATCAGCAGAAATGAGCTCTGCGTCAGGCTTCCGCCGGATTTGTGCATACTCACTGATGCACAGTCCGCTCCTGCTGCCATTGCCGTTAACGGGAAATTATCTCCAAAGTAGAAGTGGGTTCCGTGTGCCTCATCGACCAGCACAAGCATTCCGTGGGCGTGTGCCAGCTCAGTGATGCGGCGCAGATCTGAGCATATTCCGTAATACGTCGGATTGTTTACCATTATCGCCTTCGCATCCGGATTCTCCCTTATCGCCTGCTCTACCTGCTCTACTGACATTCCCAGCGCTATTCCAAGCTGGTGGTTTACGTCCGGATTTACGTACACCGGTACTGCTCCCGTCAGTATCAGCGCATTGATCGCGCTCCTGTGGACGTTTCGCGGCATTATTATCTTGTCCCCGCTCTTGCAGGCATACATTATCATGCTCTGTACCGCTGATGTGGTACCGCCTACCATAAAGAATGCATTCGCTGCGCCGAATGCCTCTGCTGCCAGCATTTCCGCATCCTTGATGACCGATACCGGATGGCATAGATTGTCAAGGGGCTTCATGGAGTTTACGTCTACATTCATGCAGTCTTCTCCAAGAAACTCCGTAAGCTCCATGTTTCCGCGTCCGCGCTTGTGACCCGGTACGTCAAAAGGTACCACCCTCATGCGGCGGAATTTCCGCAATGCCTCGTATATCGGTGCGTTAACCTGAGTAAGTTCCATTTCCGAACACGTTCCTTCCACTGAATATTTCTATCATTTCTTTTCTGAGTGCATTTGTTATATCAAGACGGCTGCGGGGTGAAAGCTCCCTTACGTCTGTGTTGAACAGATAGTTCTGAAGCTCTATTTCCTTTATCAGCATCTTCGTGTGGAACATATTCGCCTGATACACGTTTATATCTACTGCGTCGTACTTATCCAGCACCGACTCGTCTATATAATTCTGTATCGACGTTATATCATGGTCTATGAACAGCTTCTCTCCGTCAAGATTGCGCGTGAAGCCGCGTACACGGTAGTCCATGGTGATTATGTCTGAATCAAAGCTGCCGATCAGGTAGTCCAGCGCTGTCAGCGGAGTTATCTTTCCGCAGGTAGCTACATCTATGTCTACACGGAATGTCGCTATGCTTGTGTCCGGATGATACTCCGGATAGGTGTGTACCGTTACGTGGCTCTTGTCAAGGTGCGCTACGGTCTCTGATCCTCCTGCCGGGATCATGGTATCGTCCGCTATCAGAAAGGTCGCCGATGCTCCCTGCGGATCATAATCCTGACGCGATACGCTTAGCACCTGCGCTCCTATCATCTCTGTAACATGAGTCATGATGTCCGTGATACGCTCTGAGTTATATACCTCGTCTACGTATGCAATATACTCCAGCTGAGCTGTCGGCGTCTTCGCATAACAGACATCGTATATGTTAAAGCTCAGCGATTTCGTCAGGTTATTGAATCCGTACAGTTTTAACTTATTCTCCATAAACACACCTCTGATTATAAAAAATGCACATACAGGCTTCATCAACCCATAC
>CADBNS010000235.1 GCA_902796065.1 Ruminococcus flavefaciens | reverse complement strand
TTTAGCTTAGCAACATAAATATGCACAATGCCCCTGAGTGCTTTGTAACACTCAGGGGCAAAACTTCTATATAGGTATCTGTCTTATGCTGTGGTGTTTTCATATATATCCCAAAGTTCTAAGGACGAACAGCCATGTAGTCAGAGTAACTGCGCTGAGGAGAGTGGTCAGCATGACTGCGAAAGCGGTAATGGTGCCGTTGTGGCCGAAATTCTTCGCCATTACGAAGCAGCTTCCGGTAGTTGCGCTTCCCAGCATGACCAGTATCGCTATGAGCTTCTCTCCGCGGAATCCCATGTGCACCGCAACTGGCAGGAATATGCAGCAGAAGAGTACCAGCTTTATGAACACGATACCCAGCGTAACAGGCAGCTTTCCCTTCGCCTCATTGGTGCGAAACGATGCTCCCAGCGCGATAAGCGACAGCGGAGTTGCCATATTTCCCAGATACGACACGGAGCGCTCCAGTATTACCGGCTGCGGTATGCCGATGAGCGACCATGCAATACCCACGATGATGCCCAGTATTATGGGATTTGTGGCAATACCCTTCAGAGTATCCATTGCCAGAGCCTTACCGCTCTTCTTTCCGGAGCTGTCCGGCGATGTCAGCGAGAGTACTGTTACTGCAACGATATTATAAAGCGGAACAGTTCCCACGATCATCAGCGCCGCCATAGTAGCTTCGCCGTAGATATTCTTCACGAAGGCGATACCCAGCACAGCAGCACTGCTGCGGTAGGCAGCCTGTATTATCTCTCCGCGCTCTGCCCTGTCCTTATGGAGGAGAGAGTAGAGAAAGGCAGTTTCCACGCTGAGGAGAGTAGCGGCGATGCAGAACAGCACGAAGCGTGAATCCCAGACTGCGCGGAAGTCTGCTTTGGAGAGGTCCATGAACAGCAGAGCCGGCAGCGTGGTACGGAATGTGAATTTGTTGAGTTTAGCGGTAGTGTGGTCATCGAGGAGACCTATCCTCCTGCACATCCAGCCGAACACCATCATCATGAATACCGGTATAGTGGCGTTAAGGCTGAAACGTAGATTTTCCAGCAGCATCAGGATTACTGTGATCTCTTTCCTTTATTCAGTGCTGCGGAGATATACAGCATGGGGTCGTAAGTATTCATTCGGTAGACATCTGCATCGTCCAGCTTGTCCACGATCTTATCCAGCGCACTTCTAACAGCAGCATGGTCATTTATGATCTTCAGCAGCTTATTGCTGTCCATATCCGCGGAGACCTCATAGTATGTGAAAGCCTTGTCTGCGCCGGTATACACAGCAAATCCGCCGGCAAAGTCCTGTGTGTAGCTCTTTATATCGATGAGCTTGGAGAGGTCGGTAGTATTCTCCGCCTCATCGCCCTTCATTGCGTAATCGTCCTCATCTGAATCAACATCAGCAATGGGAGTATAGTTTTCGGACAGCACAAAATAGAGTATATCTCCGGACTTTCCGTCATAAACAAGTGACTGTATGCGGCTCATATCCTCATCTGTAACGCCGTTGACGCGCATATAAGCCTCTTCCTTGTCGGAGAAGCCGTTCTTTTTCTCCTTGAATTCCTTGTGAGCCTTTTCCAGCTTGTCCTTCATGTCCCTGCACTGGTCCTCAAGGGTACCGCTGCGGAGGTAATCCGAAGCCGGATGGGTGGCATTTGCAGCTGTAACAGCTTCTATATCGGTAGTAACGGAGGTCGAAGCAGTCACAGCGGAGGTAGTTGTGACCTTTGTTGTAGTCACAGCGGAAGTTGCAGTCTCAGTGACCTCCTCCGCATCAACGCCGTTGCTTTCATATCCCTCATACGTATTGTAGTCCTCACAGCCGGCAAGGCAGACCAGTAACGCAGCAGCCGCCAGCAGTCCATATCCCTTTTTCATCCTTATTACCTCCTATTTGTGATACTTTCCGCCCTCAGCTATCTGGAAGCTGCGGTATATCTGCTCCAGCAGCATCACTCTTGCAAGCTGATGGGGAAAAGTCATTTTCGACATCGACAGCTTCAGTGCACCCATTGATTTTATCTCAGGGTCCAGACCGAACGAGCTTCCGATTATGAATGTGACAGTACTCTGACCGGAGACTCCGGCGGAAGCTATCTTTTCGGAAAGCTCCGGACTTGTCAGTTGTTTTCCCTCTATGCACATGGGCACTATCATACCCTTTGCGTACTTTTTTATCTGTTCAGCCTCTTTTTTCAGAGCGGAGGCTATCTCCTTATCCGAAGGAGAATCGCTCAGTCTGCACTCGTCCAGCTCATGGAGCTCAAAGGTACAGTATCTTCCCAGGCGCTTGATATACTCTGCGCAGGCGCTGCGGAGGTAGTCCTCCTTGAGCTTGCCGATAACGATAAGGTTGATATTCATCAGAAGATAACAGCTCCTCCCTTAGTCTCCACAGGGGCAACGCCCATGAGGTAATCCTTGCAGCGGGTCATACCGGAAAGGTATCCTTCCACAGTTCTGTCCGCCAGCTGCGGACGGTTATTGTCCTGACTGAGGTGTCCCAGCAGGATATGTGTGGTCCCCCGTTCTATCATGCGTCTTACCTGAGTGCCGCAGTCGTTATTGGACAGGTGTCCGTTAGCTGAGAGAATACGCTCCTTGAGGTATAGCGGATAAGGTCCGCAGCGGAGCATCTGCTCATCGTAGTTAGCCTCAATAAGCACCAGCCGGCAGCCAATGAGGGCATTGTCCACCTCATCGGTGACATGGCCCAGGTCGGTACACACAGCGCAGTACTTGTCATCTGCGGTATGGATACGGTAGCCGCAGCTCTGTATGGCATCGTGGGGCGTATTGAAGCAGCTGACCTCATTTCCGGCGCAGGAAATAGTGGTCTGGGTCATATCTATCACGGGAGAAACGGCAGCTATCTTGTCGCTGTCGCACAGGCGCTGGAGGGTACGCTTCTGACCGTAAACGGGGATACCCGTATGCTTGGTCAGCATTTTCAGACCTGCCACATGGTCGGAGTGTTCGTGGGTGATGAACACAGCCTGCACGGCAGATAGCGGGATATTATTAAGTTCCAGCGCAGCGTTGAGGCGTTTGAAGCTCACGCCGCAGTCGATAAGGATACCGCCCTGTTCAGAGCCGATGAAGGAGCAGTTGCCCTTACTGGAGCTGAACAGCGGATAGATACGTGCCATTGAATAGATCTCTCCGTTTCAGAAATGGGTAAATCACGGCTGTACAAGACAGCCAGCCATAAGTAATTATATGCCATTCAGCGTAATTTGTCAAGACAGCAAAAACGGGCAGACCGAAGTCCGCCCGTAGGGTATACGATATATAGATATATAATATCAATAAGCCTTGCCCCAGCATACCATGTGCTTAGCGGGTTTGCCGCAGCATACGCATACATCGGAGAGCTTCTTCTGCTCAAAGGGAATGCAGCGTGAGCCGACGCCTGTCTTTTCCTTGACCTCGTCCTCACAAGCCTCTTCACCGCACCACATAGCGTGGATAAAGCCGTCGCCGTTCTCCTCAAGAACCTTGTTTATCTCATCGATAGTAGTGCACTCGAAGGTCCTGTTCTTCTGGTTTTCCAGAGCCTTTGCCAGCATACCGTCATGAGCCTCACGGAGCTTCTGTTCAACAGCAGTTTCAAGCTCATCAAGAGCTACGACAGTCTTTTCGCCGTTCCAGCGTGAAGCAATAACACACTGACCAGCCTCAATGTCCTTAGGACCTATCTCAACTCTCAGCGGAACGCCCTTCATCTCATACTCAGCGAACTTCCAGCCGGGAGAGTTCTCACTGTCATCGGTCTTAACGCGGAGACCTGCATCAGCAAGGCGCTTGTTGAGTTCAGCAGCCTTTTCCAGAACGCCCTCCTTGTGCTGAGCAACAGGGATTATAACTACCTGAGTAGGAGCAACAGCCGGCGGCAGTACAAGACCGTTATTATCGCCGTGGGTCATGATAACTGCGCCGATGAGACGGGTAGTAACGCCCCAGCTTGTCTGGTGTGGGTGAACGCGCTGATTGTCCTTGTCAGTGTACTCTATGCCGAAAGCCTTAGCGAAGCCGTCGCCGAAGTAGTGGGAAGTACCTGCCTGAAGAGCCTTACCGTCGTGCATAAGAGCCTCTATAGCGTAAGTGGAAACTGCACCTGCGAACTTGTCGCTCTCAGTTTTCTTGCCCTTGACTACAGGCATAGCCAGAGCGTCCTCACAGAACTGTGCGTACACATTGAGCATACGCTCTGTCTCTTCAATAGCCTCCTCAGCTGTAGCGTGTATAGTATGACCTTCCTGCCA
>CADBNS010000234.1 GCA_902796065.1 Ruminococcus flavefaciens | reverse complement strand
GGAGTTATCCGGAGCTGTACGAGCTGTTCAGCCGTTATGCTGAGTACGACCCATTCGGCGCAGAGGGATAAAAATTGCCCCGGAGCATTTCAGAGTGCTCGGGGGCAATATTTTTTTGGAAGCCGAGCCGGAACAGGAATCATCTGAATTTTTCCAGACGATACATCATTCCGTCTTCGGGTTCCGTGATACCGTTTTTATAGTCATAACCCATTTTTCGATAGAACTCTACAGCTGTGAGCGAAGAAGGTATTTCGATACGCTTTGCTCTTAAAAAGTACTCATCTTTTTCAAGCGCCCCGATGATTTTTCTTCCCACACCATTTCCCTGATATTCGGGCAAGACAAATATCGTAAGGAGAATGCTTTCGGTGAGACTGCCCCAGTATCCTGCAATACCGCCCGTACCGATAATGCGTTCTCCGTCACAGGCGACATACATATGTCGTTCATTTGCCGCCTTGATCAGTTCATCAGCCGAGTGAGATGCTATGTTGAATTCTATGTACTGTTCGGGATAATCCTTGCTATTGCTTATACGAAGGGTTTTTGCGATCATCTGTGCAGTTTCTTCTGCATCATCATTTGTGAACGGTCTGATCCGCATATCTTTGATCCTCCTGTTTCGTAATATTATAGCAATAATTATATCACACCAAAGCTGTATAGTCAATAAAAATGCCATAGTACTTCCGAAAATGCATCAGAAATACTATGGCATAAACTTTATAATGAGTACAGAGCTATTGCGTAGCCCTATTTGTCATATTATATCATGCGTGGACCTGAGCCAGAGCCTTTTCCACGGCTTTATTTCTTTTTTCCTTTCTGCGGATAGCGGTCTTGATACGTCTGAAGAGCCAGCCGATGAAGAATTCCAGAGCTCCGACGCAGAGGGCGAGGAGAGCGAAAGGCAGGAGCACCTGCGGCACGATATAGAAGACAGCCTGACCGGTGAGGAGGTAAGCGATACCGCCGCCGGCGATGACAACAGCGCCGATGATGAACACGAGAGCGCCGCTCCACTTGAAGACGTTGCCATAGAAGCCGAGGAGGTGTTTACCGCGCTTGTCCACGATAACAGCGATCCAGATGAGGAGCACGAGGACGAGAGCGAGGAGAACGCCGAGGGTGATATAGGAGAACATATAGTTAAGGTTATCGAGTCCGAAGCCGGCTTTTCTGCTCCAGAGGTCAATAGAGAGGTTATCTTCGATGTTATTCTTCTCTATCTGTCTGCGGAGCTTATTATAGTCAGAGGACTGGAGGGTATAGCCGAAAACGTCGTCATCGGCACCGGAAGCGTCCTCAAAGACCTCAGTGATCTCAGAAGCAGTAACAGAAGGGTCAGCCATATCGCCGATCATCATATAGTCCACGTACTGACCGGCTTTTTTGCCTGCGAAAGCGAGCATATCGGTACGCAGGAGGTACTCGCGGAACTCAGAGCGGTTAGCCTTACCCTTAGTAATATCGGAGAAGGCGAGGGCGCCGTACATATCGTCGTAGAGGGTCTTACCCTGAAGATCGCCGTCCACAGCGGTAGCGAAGCTCATATTCTCCACTCTTTTGCGGACGATGTCGCCTGAGATACCCAGCTTCATGCAGAACATAAGGCTGAGGACGATCATAAGCAGGAGAGCGATGATAGTGATGAAACCGGCGCCGATGAGTCTGCCGGCGCCGACCTTAATGGGCTGTTCAGCGGCATACTCCTCCTCGTCGGCAGCGGGTTCCGGCTCGGGAGCATAGACCGGTTCCGGCGGCGGAGCGAAAGCTGGTGCATTCTGCGGCGGAGTGTTGAACTGCGGCTGAGGCGGTACATCGTTACCGTGCTGAATGGAAGGGGCTTCCTGTTCTATTTCGGAGACACTGACGCCTGATTTTTCGAGAATATTGTCGATAGCAGCGATAGCGGCGTCAGCGGAGCTGATAGAATCCTTCTTATCCATATCGTGCAGGGCTTTATCTGCCTCTTCACGGGACTTGCTGAGCTGCTGACCGGCGATACCGGCAGTTTCATCGAGGCCTGCCTTAGCAGTCTCCTCAGTATCTATGTGAGAATCGGTCTTAGTACCGCAGTTATCGCAGAACAGAGCGTCATCTGGCAAAGTATTTCCGCATTTTTTACAAATCATGATAATTCCTCCTTAACCTCCAAGAGATATGAGAATATTATACACTAAAACGGGAAATATGTCAACAATTTCTCAACACAGCGGCGCACTGAAATGCACAAAAAACAGTGCTTAGGATAGTGCATAATGATGGTGCGGGCATGAAAAAACGTCCCTGCAAAAGCAGGGACGCACGATATACGGTATGAGATCATTCGTCTTCGGAGTAGTCCTCACCGGACTGTTCGTCGTCGTTATTATCGGTATCTGACTCGCTGTCGGAGTTCTCGTCCTCCGTCTTTGGAGCCTCAGTGGGGTGTTCACTGCCGGGATCGACCTTTTCGTCGGTGTATACGGTCACAACGAAGCCGTCAATGTTATTGCCGGAGATGTCGTATTTTCTGCCGCTTGGAACGGGAACGGAAGTGAACTCTTCCGCATCGTTGGAGGGATAGAAGTACACCTCATAGTTTTTGCCGTCCTCATCGGAGAATTCGAGGTGAGTACCGTCATAGGGGTGTTCATTGCGGATTAGGTCGGTATACTCCTCAAGGCAGAGGTTATTTTTAGTCATATAGTAAGCGTGGGGCTTGCCGACGTATCTGAAATGCCATGGTTCGTTGCGTATCTCGGTGATACTCTCCTTATCCTTGGTATATCTTACAACGAAGCCGTACTTATAGCAGTTGGTATTGAGCCATTCAAAGTCGCCGGTACCGTCGTAGTCGTAGTTTTCTGTCTCGCTGAAATCGAAAGCGTAGCCGGTCTCGTGCTCGCTGAAGCCGGGCTTAGCCACAAGAGGAGCGTCCTCGTCATCGGGGTCATTATTTTCGTACAGTTCGGTCTGGAAGTCCTTGGTACGGTATGAGCCGTATATAATGAGGGTATCGTTGGAGTACTTGTTATAGAAGTCCTTAATCATCTGAGCCATAGCATCGTAAGCCGGACGCATGATGGTATAGGTATAGTCAACGGCGGTGAAGTAATCGACACCGTTAGCGTCGTTCATTTCCATGATGCTGACGAGGTCCTCATCGCCGGAGCTGAAATATTCGTGGTTATTATTGACGAGAATGAGGTCGCCGTGGAACTTGTCTTTAGTGCTGACCTGAGCGGTAGAGAACATGATAGCATCGGGATCGAGGGAAGCCGCGGGGTCGGTAGGTTCATCGACCTGAGAGAGGTCTGCGTACTGAGTCTGACCGACGGTACCGGAGCGGTCATAGGAATCTTTGATGAGGTATCCGAGGGTACCGACGATAAGGAGGCTGACGAAGAGGTCAACGATAGTTTTGGTACGCTGGATACTTTTAGCGTGACTAAGTTTTTTCTTTGGCATTATTGTTAACTCCGATCTGCCGTAGAGATAAGGAGGCGCGTGTATATATCTGGAGCGGCTCCTGAGAGAATAACGGCTTACAATAAAAGGGTTGTCTTAAAAGAAAGGGGGGTGCAGTTCAACGAAGCCGGACGCACCATTGCTGCGTTGAAAATGCATATGAGGATATTATAACATATAATTTCGGGAAAATATAGTACCTGAGGAACATATTCGTAGATATGTAAAAAATCGTATAACGTGAATGGAAACTATTTGTATAACGGTACGAAATTTTACACCTTGTTTAGTGCAGAAACAGCGATATAGCGTGGTTTACGGGCGATGAAGTGTATTAAAAGGCTAAAATTGTACGCACCGTAAAATATGGACAAACTGTTAATAGTAAAAAGTGATGATATGCACAATATTTGCAAAAGCACTTGAAATATGAGATTTTTGATGATATAATAATTAATATAGGATAATAATGAATGATTTTAGTAGCAAACTCTACTTTAATTTAATCAGCAATTGGAGAATATAAAATTAATTAACAGGCTCTTCGGGAAAGGAGCCTCAAGGGAAAATCAGATAGTGCTGATAAGCGGATAAGCAGGGTGAAAAATAAGCCGCTATGCTCTATTTTTGTCAAAAAGGAGTGATTTCAGTGATTTGTCCTTCATGCGGTAGAGATAATAAAAACGGATACAAATTCTGCGTATCATGCGGAAAGATACTCGTAGATCCGCAGAAACTGAATTACGGGAATATCGATATGGGCGGCTATCATTCCGAGGAGGAGTTCTCATCGGGATCAAAGGGGTTCACTATGGGTTCCGGAACTTTTATCATCAACGATAAGAGTCCGTCCGGATCGTCATCTGAGCTCTATTCATCAGAAGAACTGAACAGCTCCGAGGAGGAGTTTGACTTCAGTGCGTACGATGAGCCCTATATTCCGACACTTGATACAGACAGAGTAGCTATACCACAGACCAATGACAACACAATGCGGCCTGTGAACAGATCAACGCATTACCAGCAGATATATCCGTCTGCCAACAATAATAACAGCCGGCAGATGTACGATCAGCCGATGTACGGCCATCAGCAGATGCAGCCGCCTCCGCAGCAGCACCACCAGCAGGTCTACGGACAGCCGCAGGTAGTGGGCTATGATCAGGGCGGAATGCCGGTGTACGGTCAGCCGCAGCAGGGTTATCCGCAGCAGCCGCGGCCGCAGGTGATGGGCTATGACAGGAATGGTATGCCCATATACGGCCAGCCGCAGAGTATGTACGGTCAGCCGCCGGTCATAGGCTACGATGCGGGAGGAATGCCGGTATACGGTCAGCCGCAGCCGGTCTATCCGCAGCAGCCACCGCCGCAGCAGGTGAATAACTACGACCACGCAGTTCCACAGGGACAGCGGAAGCAGTACAACGGCCAGTACGACGTAGGAATGCAGGGAATACCGGCGATGCCCAAGACTAATACAATGATGTCAGCCATGCCGGAACCGGAGCCTGTACAGACAGATGATCTTGTAGACGTACCAGATGATTTCTGGGCATTTTTTGACGGCGGAAAAGCAACAAAGCGCCGTGAGCCGCAGGCAGATGATTTTTTCAGCCGTTCAGCGCGTAAGCCGGCGATGAATGATCTGATGCCGTCAGCGGGCGGCAGCAGGAATGACCGCCGGAACACATATATGAGCGATACACCGCTTGTAGACGCAGGGGATCTGCGTCCGAATCAGGCATCGAAGTATAACCATATGTTCATGAAGAATACGGAGATGGTGGACGCATCTGAGCTGCAAGCCAATGTACACCATAAGCAGCAGGACAGAATGCGTGTCACGAATGAGGTCGATGCCAGCAGGCTGAATGCCAACGAGCATTACAGATCGAGGGTGAGCATGATAAACACCGATGATCTTGGCGACGCAACAATTGAGACATTTGTACCGAAGCACAGAGAAGCGATGATGGCGCAGGCAGACCGTGCAGTAGAAGCGCTTCCGAAGAAAAAGAAGTATGTCGATGAGCTGGATCTCATAGAGCTTCCGGACTATATGAAAGCTAAGAAGACCGTAAAGGAAGAGAAGGCAGAGATACCGTCGCTTCCAGAGGTTGGAATAGATAAAAAATAAACAGAAAAGGAGATGTAAAAAATGAAGAAGTTTCTTGAAGAGTTCAAGGCATTTGCACTGAAGGGCAATGTAATGGATATGGCTATCGGTGTTATCATCGGTGCTGCATTCGGAAACATTGTAACAGCGCTTACAGACAACTTCATCAATCCGCTGATCGCAGTAATAACTGGCGGCGTACAGAAGGATGAGAATGGAGTAATGCAGGTAGTAGGCGGTTCCTTTACAGTAAGAGGCGTTGAATTCAGCTATGGTGCATTTCTTTCTGCAGTGATCAACTTCCTTATCATAGCGCTGATCCTGTTCTGCCTTCTGAAGGCTGTAAACAAGGCAATGGCACTTGGTAAGAAGAAGGAAGAAGAGAAGCCTGCTGAGCCTCCGAAGGAAGAGGTACTTCTGACAGAGATCAGAGACCTTCTGAAGGAGAGAAAGTAATTAGTACTTGCCATCTGATTACATAATGCAAGAATACGCAGTTTCCGTAAAGTGGAGGCTGCGTATTTTTGTGCATTTTAAGGTAAAAGGGATTTACGGAACGGCAGATTTAAGTTATGCTTTAAGTGAAATGCGGACTGATAGGCGGCGCAACGGCTGAGACAAAAAACGGAAGAAAGAGCAGTTTCCAAATATTGCGGAGGCTGCGAATTTTTTTACACATCGCGCAGGCGGATATACGCTGATAATTCACTGTTAGTGGACAAAATGAATGTTTTAATTTTTTATTTTTTCAGAAATTGCGGTCTGTTAGTCAATTATTGCCGTATTATTCATAATTACTTTACAAATCTATTGAATTTAGCTATATTTTAAGTGTGTAAGATAAATACTACACACAAATGCTTCACCTGAAAAAAAGAAATTTATGGAATTTATATATTGCTCCCCCAACTAAACTTTGCCAACCAATGCTCAACATAAAGAAAATATATCTGCGTCAGAAAAACTTGAAATGCGAAAGC
>CADBNS010000233.1 GCA_902796065.1 Ruminococcus flavefaciens | reverse complement strand
TGCTTTCGCATTTCAAGTTTTTCTGACGCAGATATATTTTCTTTATGTTGAGCATTGGTTGGCAAAGTTTAGTTGGGGGAGCAATAAAAACGGGAGGGTAATCAAATGCATTCAAAATTCTTTTCAAAGGCAAGTGCAGCTGTAATGGCAGCAGCAATGGCAGTGAACGGAGCAGTTATGGGCGTGTCCAATGTAATTGCAGCGGGATCTGACAAATACGAGTTTGAGGACGCAGATATAACTGGAGCTGTAACAGTAGAGGACGATGCATCAGCAAGCGGCAAGAAGAGCCTGAAGATGACAGAGAGCGGAACGATCACACTGAAGCTCAAAGTAGACAAGGGCGGTATGTACAAGCTGACCTTTTACGCAGGGGGAATCGGCAGTGCAAAGCAGCAGAACCTCACAGTAAACGGCGTATCACAGGGCTCACTGGCAATACCTGAGAGCAAAGGATACGAGCCTGTGACGATTTCGTCCATAAAGCTCAAGGAAGGCGAAAACACAATAGTAATCGAGAAGTCATGGGGCTGGACCAACTTTGACTACCTGACCGTAGAGGAGGCAACACTTCCGACGATCAAGGCAACACAGACCAACACCTGTGACCTGAAGGCATCTGCGGAGACAAGGAGCCTTATGAAGTATCTTGCTGACGTATACGGAAAGAACATAATCTCTGGTCAGCAGGAGATATACAGCGGCGGGCCTCACGGACTTGAGACAGAGTTTGAGTATCTCAAGGAGCTTACAGGACATTATCCGGCGATCCGCGGCTTTGACTACGGTAATTTCTGCTGTCCGCTGTATGGCAGCGATGACGGCTCAACAAAGAGAATAATCGACTGGGTAAAGAACAAGGGCGGAATCGCAACAGCGTCATTCCACATCAACGTACCCAAGGATTTCGCATCATACAAGATAGGCACGAAGATGGACTGGTCATTGACCACATACGGAGCAAGTGATACAGACTTCTCGCCATCAAAGGCAGCAACACCCGGCACAAAGGAGAACGAGTACTATCTCCAGTGTCTTACCACACTGGCAAAGGAGTTCAACAAGCTGGAAGAGGAAGGTGTACCGGTTATCTGGAGACCGCTTCACGAAGCAGAAGGCGGCGGCGGAGAGACAGGTTCATGGTTCTGGTGGGGCAGAGAAGGCTCAGCAGCATACAAGAAGCTCTGGAAGTACACCTACGAGACCCTGACAAAGGAGCTCAACTGTCACAATCTTATCTGGGAGTGGAACAGCTACAACTTTGACACCTCAGAGAACTGGTATCCAGGCGATGAGTACGTAGACATCATCGGCTACGATAAGTATAACTGTGTAGACTGGTCAACAGGCTCAGCGAGATACTATCACAACGACAGCCCGATAAGCTCAGTATTCTATGGAATCATGGAGAAATACGGCAGCACAAAGATGGTATCAATGGCAGAGAACGACAGCTTCTCTACACCTGACAATCTCCAGTCCGAGCAGGCAGGCTGGCTGTACTTCTGCACATGGTATGACGGCGGAAGCGATACGACAAACTTCCTGAGCAATCCCACATTCAACACCAAGGAAGATACTATCGCAATGTACACAAGCGATTACTGCATCACACTTGACGAGCTTCCGAAGGATCTGTACAAGAAGGATGTAGCACCGATAGATCCGGCACAGACTACAACAAGGGCAACAACAGAGCCGAAGGCAACAACGACTACATCAGCAGACGAGTACAAGTTCAGCATAACCAAGAAGAGCGTAAAGCTGCCGACAGGATCGAAGAAGGACACAGTTCTGAACATAGAGATCGAGGGAGCACCGAAGGCATCTATTGGCGGAGGCTTCG
Source organism: Ruminococcus flavefaciens (assembly GCA_902796065.1). GTDB lineage: Bacteria > Bacillota > Clostridia > Oscillospirales > Ruminococcaceae > Ruminococcus > Ruminococcus flavefaciens_X. Next base: position 26,428 of record CADBNS010000233.1, on the reverse strand, counting down.
GTTACAGCGCAGGACCGACACCTGATGACTGGAAGAACATCGAGTGGAGCGGCAACGCAGACAACGATGGCAAGCTCTCAGTAAGCATAGACCTTTCAGAGGTACCGGACGATGTAACGTCAGGCGAGGTACAGGTATGGTGGTCAAATGTATGGGATGCAAAGACCGAGAAGGGCATAGACAAGCCATATGAGATAACAGCTGCAGAGGTAGAGAAGTCTGAGGCAGTAGTAACAACAGTTACCACTATCCCGACACCTGTTGTAACAACGACCACGACAAAGGTCGAGGATACCACAGCAGCAGCGACCTTACTGGGCGACGCAAACCTTGACGGAAAGGTAACACTGAGCGATGCACTGGCGATACTCCAGTTCGTAGCGAACGAGGACAAGTATCCGCTGGACGCACAGGCGCAGTCCAATGCAGACGTATGCGACCGCGGCAAGGGCATCACAGCGCAGGATGCAGTAGCAGTACTGTGTTATGACACCAAGAGCATAGAGAAGTTCCCTGTAACATCAGCAGAGCTTCCCAAATAAAGAAAAACGGCCGGAGCAGAGATGCTCCGGTTTTTTTGCGCAGCAATATCGTCAATAATCGCAATAAACCACTTGACGATAGAGGAAAATTAGGTTATAATGGATATTGTATAGTATACTCGTGAGGTCAGGGGATAGTCCCTGAAAAAATCAATGAGAGGAGAGTTTTACTATGTTCAGAAAAATAACATCGGGTATCTTATCGGCAGTACTGCTTGCATCAGCGGTATCCGTACCGATAGTACCAAGTGCTGCCGAGGCAGCAGCATCCACACAGAACTATGCAGATGCGCTGGACAAGTCACTGTTCTTCTATGAAGCACAGCAGGCAGGTCCGCTTCCGTCATGGAACCGTGTAGAATGGAAAACAGACTCATCAATGCAGGACCCTGTACTTGGCGGCTGGTACGATGCCGGCGACCACGTAAAGTTCAACCTGCCGATGGCATACTCCGCATCAATGCTTGCGTGGGGACTCTATCAGTATCCGGACGGACTTGAAAAGGCAGGACTCAGCAAGACATATGTGAATAACCTTGAGTTTGTAATGGACTATTTCGTAGCCTGCGACAAGGGCGACGAGATAGTATACCAGGTCGGCATCGGTAAAGATGACCACACATGGTGGGGACCTGTAGGGCTTCTTGAATACGGCATGGAGGACAATGCACATTCTGTAGCATCATCTCGTGCAGCTCTGACATCATCAAAGGGCTGTTCAGCAGTATTCGGAGAGATGGCAGCAGCACTTGCAGCAGGCTACGCAGCACTTGACGGCAAGATAGACGAGAGCAAGAGAGCTGACTATCTGAAGCACGCAAAGAACATATACAAGATAGCAAAGACATCACCGAGTGATGATGTATACAATAAGAGTGACGCGCAGGGCTTCTACCAGTCCAGCCACTTCTATGATGAGCTGTTCTACGCAGCAAACTGGCTGTATCTGGCAACAGGCGACAAGGAGTTCCTGAGCGATGCAGAGACATTCAAGCCGAATCTGAACAAGATGCTTGGCGAAGGCAATACACCTGCATACGGCTGGTGCCACTGCTGGGACGACAATATGCAGGGCGGAATGCTGCTTTACGCTATCAACACCAATGATTCAAGTGCGATCGCACACGTAAAGAAGCACGTAGAGCGCTGGGTGAACGGTGAAGAAGCGAAGATAATCCCGGGCGGACTTCGCTGGCTCAGTGACTGGGGCTGCCTCCGTTACGCAAACGCAGCAGCATTCATCGCAACAGTAGCAAGCGATACCATATTCAAGGGCACAGACACCTCAAAGTACGAGGAGTTTGCAGAGACACAGGTAAACTATGCACTGGGCGACAACCCGAGAGAATCCAGCTATGTGGTAGGTTACGGAAACAACTATCCTAAGAATCCGCACCACAGGACCGCACACGGCTCATGGAAGAACGACCTTGCAGTACCGGAAACAAACCGACACATACTCTACGGTGCGCTGGTAGGCGGACCCACACAGAGCGGTGCATATGAAGATGACCGTCAGAACTACATCAATAACGAGGTAGCAACAGACTACAACGCAGGCTTCACAGCGATGCTCTGCAAGATGGTAGACAAATACGGCGGAAAGACCGATCCGAACTTCCCTGAGAAGGAAGCGCATGACGGACCGGAGTTCTATGTAGAGTGCCTGTCAAAGGGAGCAGAGTCAAGCGGAATGACAGTATCATTCAAGGTAACAAACCACTCAGCATGGCCTGCAAGAGTACAGGACAACATTTCATTCCGTTATTATATGGATCTCAGCGAGGTCAAGGCAGCCGGAGCTAATCCGGAGGACATAGTTATCCGCTGTGACCGTGACCAGTCTGCGATGTATGCAGCAAGCGGAGTAAAGTCAGCAGAAATATCCGGTGTAAAGCATTATGACGGAGACATTTACTACGTAGAGGTAACACTTCCTGACGGACGTGCAGTACTGCCTATCTCAGAGGGACAGCAGCAGTGTGAGATCCTTCTTGCATTTGTAATGCCGAACTACGGCAGCGGCTGGGACGCAAAGAACGATCCTTCCAACAAGGAGATACTTGGCGGCAAGGCATCAACGACAGCCGATGGAACAGTACACGGAATCGTAACACCATACGTACCGGTATACGTAAACGGCAAGCTGTACTACGGATATGAGCCGGACGGCACATACGAGGACGGACTTGGCGGAGCAGCACCTGTAGAAAGACCTACAGAGACAAAGCCTGCAACAACACCTGAAGTCAAGACAACTACAACAACAACTGTAACAACAGAGGCAGTAGTAACAACAACAGAGGCAGAGCCTACAAAGCCGGAAGTAACAACAACAGGATCTGAAAAGGGAACAGACGAAGCAAATGATACTGAGGGCGTATTATACGGTGATGCAACACTTGACGGAAAGGTAACACTGGCAGATGCACTTGCAATACTTCAGTTTGTAGCGAATGAGGACAAGTATCCGCTGAACGCACAGGCGCAGAAGAATGCAGACTGCTTCAATCCCGGAGACGGAATCACAGCGAACGATTCAGTAGCAGTACAGCAGCTGGATACAAAGCTGATAGACAAGCTTCCGCTCATAGTAAAATAAAACAGCGAGAGACCGCATTTGCGGTCTCTTTTTGTATATGGGTCACTCATACAGGGCATAGCCGTCAGCGGAGCTGCTTTGGACGAGGCTTATCTGCCGCTGGATAATATCGGGGTCATCGATCCATTCATTCTCACCGGAAGCGCCGGCCCACTGGTCATTTTTTCCCAGTTTATAGGCAGCCAGACCGATAATGAGGGAAACGCTGCTGCCGGCGGTGAGTTCCTCCCATTGGCGGAGGGTACGCTCGAAGGGCATAGTCTCGTTTTTGAAACCGAAGTAGATCTGAGGGAGGATATAGTCGCAGTATCCGGGAGTACCGCCCCAAAGCCGGACATCGGCATACTGTGAGGAATAATCGGCATTGATATTGCCCTGTGGACTGATACCGAAGAGGATGGAGGAGTTTTCCGCTTTAACGGCGTCATAGATACCCTTAACGAAGCGGGTAACATTTTCCCTGCGCCACGCGGCGAGGTCTGACGCACCGGAGGCAGCGAAAGCAGCCTGATCGAAGGAGGGGTCGGTAGTCGGGAAGAAGTAGTCATCGATGTGGATACCGTCCACTGGGTAGTTCCGGACGATCTCCGCAGCAGCGTTACTGATGAGGTCGCGTACCTCCGGATAAGCGGGATTCAGGTACCATCTTCCGCCGACCGGTTCCACGTAGTGCAGCTCTGGCTGCAAAGACCATTGTTTAGTGATAAATGAGTCGGGGATCTCGTCCATTTGTTCCGGAGTCTGAAGCCGTAGTGGATTGAGCCACGCATGGACGGAGATACCGGCATTATGTGCCTCATCGAGTACGATAGACAGCGGATCGTAGCTGCCGTCGAGGAAGGAGCCTTTAGGGAACAGTGCGGAGTCGTAGTAAGCGTCGCCATTGGGGTGAGCGTGGAAGTACAGGGTATTGATACTGCGGCTTGCGGCATCATTCACGAGGGACTTCACAGCAGTACGGAACTCAGCTTCGGACTTCCCCTGCAACAGATCTTCAAAGCGCAGATACGGGATCCACAGACCGCGCACATCGGAGTAATTCACCGGGACATAAGCAGCCGGAGCGGAGGGCTCGTCCGCAGGAAAAGACGGTGCAGGGGTGAAATCCGAGCTATAACTGCGTGGCAGAGAGCAAGAAGCAAGTAGAGCTGGGAGCAAGAGAAGGATAAGGAACTTTTTCATTTTATTACCTCCTGGTTTTTTTAAAAATATATGCAGAAGGTATTGAAATTATTTCATAAGATATGTTATACTATAGGAGAAAATACAAAAAAGCAAAGTGGTGATACGAATGATGAAAAAGATAGCAGCAATAGCCGCAGCAGCAGTACTTGCCGCAGGGACAGCCGGCTGTACAAAGACCGAGGTCGAGCCGGTAACACACGGAGAGCTTGCGGTCACATTTTTTGACGTAGGAAAAGCAGACAGCATGGTGATACGCACGGAGAACAGCACAGTGGTAATAGACTGCGGAGAGAAGGGTGACGGAAAGCAGATAGTGAATATGCTGACAGAGCAGGACATAGACACGGTTGACTATCTCATCATAACCCATTATGACAAGGACCACGTAGGCGGAGCGGCTAAGGTCATCAAGGATCTTGACGTAAAGAATGTACTTGCGCCGGATTACGAAGAGAACAGTGACGAAGTGAAGAAGTACAACAAGGCGCTGACCGGAAAGAGTATCACACCGCAGCTTCTCACGACAGACCTGAGTTTTGAGCTTGACGGAGCTGAGTACACGGTATACGCACCGAAGAAGGACTATTACGGCGAGGACAACGACAATGATTTTTCTCTTGTAACGAAGGTGGTACACGGAGAGAACACGCTGCTGTTCACAGGTGATGCGATGGAGCAGCGGCTTGAAGAGATAATGGACATCGGACCGTGTACATTTCTGAAGCTGCCGTATCATGGAAGGAAGTTGGACAATTTTGCGCAGTTCATAGATGCAGTTAAGCCGAAATGTGCAGTAGCCTGCACAGACGAAGCGGAATTTTCATCGAGCACGCAGAAGGCACTTTCGGAGCGTAAAATAAAGTATTATGCGACCTGCACCAACGGACGCATTGATTTGACCAGTAACGGAAAAGAAATATCGATCACGACGGAGAGGTGAGCCGCATGAAGAAGCGCAGCAAATACTGGACAATATTGCTGATAATACTGATAGTGACCGCAGTACTGAATATAGCCGGCTTTCTGAGACCGTTCAGCGACTTTTACACTCTGCACGTATACTCAATGATATGCAATGCAATATCGCCGCTGACGAACAAGGTGTCGTTCCCGATAGGCGAGCTGATGATGTACGCAGGAATAGTGTTAGTTGTGTTGATAGTGCCGATACTGATACTGCTGATATTTCTGCGGAAGAAGAGCGGATACAGGAAGTTCACGGCAGGCTACATGAAGACGCTGCTGATGATACTGGTGTGCATGGGTTTCATTTACACCACCAACTGGAGCATACCGTTTCGTGCGACGCTGCTTGACACATGGGGTGAGAGTGATGAAGCATACCAGTCTGAGTATGTGATGGAGCTGTACAACTACATAGTAACTAAGCTGAACGAAGCAATAGAAGCGGTACCCCGTGATGCAGACGGAAAGATAATATACGAGGACAGGGCGGAAGTAGACCGCAGCATAGCGGAGGCAGTCCGGAGCATGAGCGGAGAGTTTCCGCGGCTTGGCAATCATTGTCCGACCTGCAAGGACGCGAAGTGTTCCGACGTACTTGACTGGATGGGGATAGGCGGCTACACCTACACATTCACATTGGAGATGACGACCAACAAGTATGTCAGCAAGCTGTACTATCCGGTACTTGCGACGCACGAGACCTGTCATCACATGGGTTACTACAAGGAAAACGAAGCGGAGTTTCTCGGCATGGTGATATGCATGAACAGTGAAGATCCGCTGCTGAGGTATGCGGGAGCGGACAGTGCATACAACTGGATAAGTCAGGCAATGATGGAAGCGTTTCGGACTGAGGAAATGAGTCTGAGGGACTACTATGATCTCTTAGGCAGTCTTGATCTTGTGCAAGAGGATCCGCGATACACAACTGATGTTTGGGGAGCGATCGAGGAAGCGGAGGAGGTATACGCCGCGGACTCGCACCCATTGGAGAGTTATTCCGAAGCGGCAGTCGAGGTATCCAACGTAGGCTGGGACACACAGGCAGCAGTACTGAAGGAGAACATCTACAGCGGAGCGATAGAGCTGCTGATGAGGTATTACAAGGACAAGATATAAGAACCTGTCCACATAGGTATTCACAGGCAGATTGAGCGTAACGGACGGACAAGGAGGCTCAGCAGATGATAAAAGGGATACATCACATATCGATGAAGTGTGCCAAAGCGGAGGACTACGCAAGGGCGAAGGAGTTTTACCGGAACGTGCTTGGACTGCCGATAAAGAGGGAGTGGTCTGAGGGCGTGATGATAGACACCGGAAGCGGACTGATAGAGATATTCAACAATGGCGAAGGAGAATGTTCAAAAGGAGCGATACGGCATTTTGCGCTCATGACCGATGATGCAGACGGACTTGCAGAGCGCATAAAAGCGGCAGGCTACGAGGTATTCATAGAGCCGAGAGATATAGTTATCAGATCCGAGCCTGAATATCCTGCGCGGATAGCATTCTGTACCGGACCATTAGGCGAGGAGATAGAGCTGTTCTGTGAGAGGCGGGCATAATCCAGAGAGATGGAAATAAAGAATAAACACCCCGAAGCGATCCATAGCGGAACACTTCGGGGCGAAGCATTTATATGTTGAGATTACTGGATACCGGCCTGCTGTTTAGCGGCAGTGAGGGTATTCTTCATCAGCATAGCGATAGTCATAGGACCAACGCCGCCGGGAACGGGAGTGATGTAACCAGCGACCTGTTCAGCTGAAGCGAAGTCCACATCTCCGCAGAGCTTACCATTTTCATCGCGGTCCATACCGACATCGATAACGACAGCGCCGGGCTTTATCATATCGCCGGTAACGAACTTAGCTCTGCCGATAGCGACAACGAGAATATCAGCGCCGAGGCAGATCTCCTTGAGGTTTTTAGTTTTAGAGTGGCAGATAGTAACGGTACCGTTTTTCTGGAGAAGGAGCATAGCCTGAGGCTTGCCGACGATATTGCTTCTGCCGATAACGACGCACTGTTTACCGGTAATATCGACGCCGGTGCTTTCGATGAGGCGCATAACGCCAGCGGGGGTACAGGGCAGGAAAGAGTAGTCGCCGATCATGATCTTGCCGACATTAACGGGGTGGAAGGCGTCAACGTCCTTATCCGGTGATATAGCATCGATAACAGCCTTTTCGTCGATATGTTTAGGGAGAGGGAGCTGAACGAGGATACCGTTCACCTTGCAGTCGTTATTGAGGGTATTGACCAGTTCGAGGAGCTGTTCCTGAGTAGTTTCCTCTGGGAGAGCGTACTCAAATGACTGGAAGCCCACAGCCTCGCAAGCCTTTTTCTTGTTGTTAACGTAAACGCGTGAAGCTGAGTCATTACCGACGATGACAACAGCGAGGCCCACATTGAGACCCTTAGAATCCTTGAGAGCGGCAGCTTCCTTAGCAACCTCCTCTTTAACGCTGGCAGAAACTGCCTTTCCATCGATGATCTGTGCCATATGTATTTCCTCCTTAGTTTTTGTGATGTTTTTTCTTTTTGTTATGAGAACCTTTTCCGGCGCCGCCGGTAAGTTTTTCGTCAACAGCCTCAGCCAGTTCCTCATACTTATCGTCAACTGACTGTTCTATATCCTCAGCCGCAGAGACAGCGGTCTCAGCAGCGTTATGGGCGATCTCAGCGGCATTATCAGCAGCCGCAGCTATAGAAGAATTATCAGCGGCATCGTGGACAGAACCATCGTCCGCATTATCCGCAGCAGGTATGATCTCTTCATCGTCGTCCACAGGTGGGAGGATACCGACGTCATCGTCATCGTCGTCCTCAGGTGGGAGGATACCGACGTCATCGTCATCATCGTCCTCATCAGGGAGAATACCGACGTCATCATCGTCATCACCTGCGACCTTAGCATCAGCACCGGTAACGCCCATACGTTTTCTGCGGCCCTCCTCGATGAGGAGTCTTGACTCCTCGGTGGAAGCGTAGAGGACGAAGCTTTCCGGATCGCGTCTGTAACGGAAGAAGAGTATGATCTGGAGGATTACGGATGTGATGAAGATAATAGCAGAAACGGCCTGAGATACGCGGATGCTGCCGATCATGAGGCTGTCGATGCGCAGACCCTCAACGATGAAGCGTTCAGCGCCGTACCACGCCATATACATCAGAAGCAGCTGACCGTCGTACTTTCTGCGTTTAGACCAGAAAGCCAGCAGGAGGAAGCCGAGGATGCACCATACCGACTCATAGAGGAAGCAAGGGTGAACGGTCTGATTCCACACGAGGTCGGGAGCCTTTTCGTGGAGCTCACCGAGAATGGAGGACTGAATACGGCCGCCGGTCATACCGAAGATGCTGTTGGTATTGGTACCGAAGCATTCCTGATTGACGAAGTTGCCCCATCTGCCGATGCCCTGACCAATGAGAAGGCCAATAGCGGTCATATCGGTCATAGGGAGGATCTTGACCTTGCGTATCCTGCACATGATAAGGCCGACGATGAAAGCGCCGATGATACCGCCGTAGATAGCGAGGCCGCCGTTGCGGGTATTGATAATTTCCATGAGGTTGCCCTTATAGTCGCTCCAGTTGAAGAGGACGTAGTAAAGGCGGGCGCCGATGATACCGCCGATAACGCCGCCGATAATGACATCGAAGGCGCGGTCGGAGTCCAGACCGAAGCGTTTGGTATGTTTAAGGGTATAGAAGAGAGCGAGGAAGAGACCCACAATGATAATGATGCCGTACCACTGGATATTGAAGCCGAAGATAGTAAAAGCGGTAGGATCGATATTGAAGTCCAGTCCGAGGCGTGGGAAAGAGATAGAATGCTGATCTGTAATAGCAGAAACGTCATTAGAGTTCATTGTTTACACCATCCTTTTCGATTACTGATAGAACGATTCTGTCGCTGCGGAGCTCAGAGCAGATGAAGTTATATACATCGTCTGGAGAGAGTTCAGACAGGACATTGAGCTTGTCGAAGGGAGAGATACCCTCGAGGTGAGCATTAAGCATAAGGTTAGCAACAGCGTCCACGTTATTGAGTTCGCGGACGAGGGCGCCGTATCCGGTTTTTTTGGAGCGCTGGAAGATATTGAGATCGATGCCATTGATCCTGATGCGTTCGATTTCGCCGAGAATAGCCTCGCGGATCTTACGTGGCTGTGAGGACTCACCGGAGAAGATGACAGTGAAGAAGCCATCACCGTTGAAAACTTCCGGACCGAAGGTGAAGTTAATGAGGCCCTCAGAAAGCAGGCGTTTAAACATATCAGTAGAAGCGTCAGTGAGGATAGAAACGGCGACAGCGCCGGCCATAGTTTTTTTGAGCCGTTCCATACCGCTGCAAGGGGAGCACTTGAAGCCCATCTGGAAAAAATCGGTACCGACAGGGAGTTTTTCGTAGATCTCCGGAGAGACGATATTATCCGGTTCATCGGGGAAAACGGTTTCCAGACCGTTATTGCGGCAAGGCTTCAGGCACATATCGCAGATGCTGATGATCTCGTCAGCGGAGACATTACCTGCGACGGATAGCACCATATTATTGAGGTTATAGAAGGTATCGTAGCACTTATACAACAGGTCGGCGTTTATCATTTTGATACTTTCGGCGGTACCGGCAATATCGATCCTGACAGGGTGGTTATGGAACATACATCTTAGCATATTGGAGGAAACGCGCCAATCGGGGTTATCGCTGGACATTTTGATCTCCTGTTCGATGATACCGATCTCCTTATCGACATTTTCCTTAGTGAAGAAAGGTTTCTGTACGAAATCGAGGAGTATTTTAAGAGAATCGGTATAATTCTTGGTACAGGTGAAGTAATAGCAGGTCCTGTCGAAGGAAGTGTAGGCATTACCGCTGGCGCCGGTCTTTGCGTAGAGATCAAAGACCTGACAGTCCTCATTCTCGAAGAGTTTATGTTCAAGGAAGTGAGCGATACCCTCGGGGACAGAGGTGAAATCAGACTCGCCGTTTTTTCTGAACATAGTATTGACGGAGCCGTACTTAGCGGCGAACATAGCCTCAACGCTGCTGAAACCGGGCATTTCGCAGACATAGATCACAAGGCCGCTTTTATGTCTGATGCGGATAATGCTGTCACCGGTACGTGGGCTTGTAATGACTTCTTTGACAGTCATTCCGACACCTCCTTGCTGAGCATATAGTAGGAACTGTCGAGGCTGAGGGAGCGTGCAGCCTCAGCGATACGGTCCTTGGTGACGCAGCGGTAGTTGTTGAAGTAATCGCTGACTGAAACTGATTCATTATCGCAGAAGCGTTCAAAGAACCAGCTGGAGTAAGAAGAGGGGGTATCACCCACGGATTCAAGGGAGTCGTCGATAAGCCGGAGGGTATTTTCGAGTTCATCGTCGGAGATATTGCCATTGCGGATCTCATTTATCTGCCGGTCGATCTCCTCGACGGCTTTGCTGATATTTTCTTTTTCCACACCGCAGTCCACGATGACGGCGTTTTTAGTCCGCAGGAATGAACTTGAGCAGTAATAGCACAAGCTGAGTTTTTCGCGGACATTGAGGAAGAGCTTAGAGAATGGGGTATCGCCCAGTATCATGGACATAAGGGCGAGAGCGAAGAGGTCATCGGAGGTACTTTTGTAAGTGAGTACGACCTTGCACTGTTTCACATTAAAGATTTCCGAGCGGGATTCCGGCGTATTTTTCAGTGGACTTGGGGTCCTGAAGGAGACCGGAGCGGGAGCGCGGTCGATTGAGGCGAAGCAGTTCCGGAACAAATCAGCGGCATTTGGATTAGGAGCGGAAGAGATATAGAAAATTTCTATCTGAGCGGATCTGAGGAGTTCCTGATAAGCCATGAAAGCGGAAGCGGCGGTGACCGCCTCAGCCTTATCGTGGGAACCGTAGCTGAGGTTAGCAGCTGGTTCATCGCGGAAAGCCAGAGCAACAGCGCGTGTGAAGGCATAACCGCGTTTATTATTGATAGCGCCGTCGATGATGTCGATGGTATCTTTTTTTGTGATATTGAAGGCCTCATCGGAGAAAGCGCCGTTTGGGGCATAAGGGGAGAAAATGCAGTCGCGGACGATTGAGAGCATTTCGTGCTCGACGTTTTCGCCGTCGAATGCGTACTTATTATTGATCCAAGAGGCGGTAATACCGAGTATCTGGAGGTCTCCGCGTTTTCTGGTGTAAGAGGTAAGAGAAGCGCCGTAGAGGAAAGAGCATTTCTCATTCATTTGGGCGAGGGAGGGTAAATTGCTGTTGGAGACAACGAGGGCACCGATACCGATGGCATTAGCAGCCGCCGAATCATCGGAAAGGCTGGTGATGAAGCTGATAGAGAAGGAGCTTGTTTTGAATTTTTCGTCGATAACGGAAGAAAAGCCTATGTTATCAGCAAGCTCGATTCTGTTATAATTCATGAAAGAAAACACTCCTGTCATTAAGAGCGAAGAAGGCCCTATTGCAATACATAATAATTATAACACAAAGCGGAGCAAATTACCATAGTTTTTTTAAAATAATCGTGCAGTTCGGCAAACGAAAAAAAGAAGGGACTGCCGGAGCAGTCCCTGAAGAAAGTGATCAAGCCTGAGAGAAGCTATCCTTGCCGACGGAGCAAAGCGGACATTCAAAGTCCTCCGGAAGGTCCTCGAACTTAGTACCGGGAGCGATACCGTACTCCGGAGCGCCCTGTTCCTCGTCGTATTCCCAGCCACAGACGTCGCAAACGTATTTCACAATAACACCTCCTTAAAAAAGATTATCCTATTGCAGAAAGCATAGAAATGCGTATTTGCAAGGACATTCAGATAATATATAATGAATGCGTATGCATTCATTATATCATAAAAAAAGATACAAATCTATAGCTTTTTTAAAAAAAATATGTTATAATGAGAATAATTCTTCAACACAGGAGGTATCCGAAGATGCTGACAGGAAAAACCGTACTGCTTGGAGTCTCGAGCTCGATAGCCGCATACAAGACCTGTAATCTTGCGCGAATGCTGACGAAGCTTGGAGCAGAGGTACACGTAGCCATGACTCCGAACACACAGAATTTCGTACATCCGCTGACATTTGAGACACTTACGCAGCACAAGTGCCTGATAGATACATTTGACCGTAATTTTGAATACAGTGTAGAGCACGTATCCATAGCGAAGAAAGCGGACGTAGTGATGATAGCGCCGGCGTCGGCGAATGTAATAGGCAAGATAGCGAACGGCATAGCAGACGATATGCTTACGACGACAGTAATGGCGTGTACAGCGCCGAAGATAATTGCACCGGCGATGAATCACAATATGTATCACAATCCCATAGTGCAGGACAATATAGAGAAGCTGAAGCGATTCGGCTATATCATAGCAGATCCGGTAAAGGGAATGCTTGCGAACCGTGACATAGGAGACGGAAAGCTGCCGGACGAGGAGGTGCTGCTGGAGTATATATTACGTGCGGCAGCATATGAGAAGGATCTTGCGGGAAAGAGGGTACTGGTAACAGCTGGAGCGACCCGTGAGAGCATAGATCCGGTGCGGTTCATAACCAATCATTCCAGTGGAAAGATGGGATTTGCGTTAGCGAGGGCAGCGATGCTCCGCGGAGCAGAGGTGACGGTAGTAGCAGCGCATACAGACGTAGAGCCGCCGATGTTTGTGAACGTAGTGAAGGTGCAGTCGGCGGAGGAAATGTTCAACGCCGTAAAGGAGCATCTTGACAGTTCTGACTACATCATCAAGGCAGCGGCAGTAGCGGACTACACACCGGTGACAGTAGCGGACAGCAAGATAAAGAAGTCAGACGGAGACATGAGCATACAGCTGAAGCGCACCACGGACATACTGAAATACATCGGACAGCACCGTCGTGAAGGACAGGTAGTATGCGGATTCAGCATGGAGACAGACAATGTCATAGAGAATTCCGCGAAGAAGCTGACAAGCAAGAACTGCGACATGATATGTGCGAACTCCATACGCAGCGCAGGAGCAGGCTTCGGAACTGACACGAACATCATCACGATGATAACGAAGGACGGAAGTGAAGAGATGGAGCTGATGTCAAAATTTGATGCAGCGAACCGTATACTCAGCAAGATAAAGACAATAGAGAGCAGCAGATAAAGGAGTGAGCATATGCTGTTAGCAGTAGATATAGGAAATACAAACATAGTATTCGGCTGTGTAAATGACCAAGACGAGATAGAGGTATTTGAGCGAATATCGACGAATCACAGTGCAACGTCGGCAGAGTACGCCGTACTGATAAAGACTTTGCTGGAGATGAATGATTTCAGCTGTGAGGACATAACAGACGCGATCATGTCGTCAGTAGTACCGTCAGTGACCAACACAGTAAAGGAGGCGGTACGCAAGCTGTTCGGAGTAGACGTAATGGTAGCCGGACCGGGCGTAAAGACGGGACTTAACATACTCATAGACAATCCGCGCCAGCTTGGCAGCGATCAGGCAGTAGACGCAGTAGCAGCGCTTCACGACTATCCTGTACCGCTCATCATCATAGACATGGGCACAGCGACGACGGTATCAGTGGTAGACAACAAGAGGAACTACATGGGCGGACTCATCATGACGGGCATGAGAGTAGCGACAGATGCGCTTATACAGCGAACAGCGCAGCTGCCTAAGATAGATTTTGAGCTGCCGCCGAGCATAATCGGAACGAACACGATAGACTGCATGAAGAACGGAGCGCTGTACTCAAATGCCTGTGCGCTTGACGGTATAATAGACCGGATAGAGGAGCAGCTTGGGGAGAAGTGTACCGTAGTAGCGACCGGCGGACTTGCAGAGGTAGTAGTACCGTTGTGCCGCAGGGAGATAAATCTGGACAAGAACCTTCTGATCAAGGGACTTACGATAATATACCGCAAAAACAAGAAGAAATAACGAGGAGGAAAAAACAAATGCCATTCATTGATCTTAAAACAAACGCAGCCGTACCGTCGGACAAGGCAGAGGTTATCAAAGCGCAGTTCGGAGAAGCGATAGCGGACATACCCGGAAAGTCAGAGAACTGGCTTATGGTAGACATAGAGCCTGAGCATAAAATGTGGTTCAAGGGAGACAGCGCACCGGCAGCGATGGTAGAGGTAAGCATATTCGGAAGCGCAACTGCTGGCGCCCTGGAGACACTCACCGGACACATAACAGATATAGTCAAGAGCAACTTGGGCATAGCCGAGAACCGGATCTACGTAAAGTACGAGCTTTGCACCAACTGGGGCTGGAACGGCTCGAATTTCTGACAAAAGTAAATACCTGCGACTTATTATGGTCTGCAGGTATTTTTGTTTAAAAACTAAAATGTAATTGCACATTTAAATGAAGGAACTCCTTTTCCTTGTAAATATCATATTGATTATAAGCATTATGAACCGCGGTAGAAATTAAAGCTGTTGAACTTAATGATGTTAATGCTGCAATTCCTGCTACAACAATAATTTTTGAAATAGCATATTTTCTTTAGATGTGACAAATTTATCACACGCGCACAAGGAATGGGGGAGGGATTTGTGCAGTTCTACAAAAGTGATTAATTTGTCACATTCCCTATTGACAGAACGGGATTGAGGTGATATAATTGTCACAACAGGTGAGAAATATATCACTTGGGAATAGGAGGATAAGGAATGAACATAAAGCAAGCAGTAGTAGATTACTTTACGAAATCGCCGGACACGGCGCACAAGCCGGAAATGCCGCTTGAGAAGCGCTGGTTAGGCGAGGCGATATGTTACGGATTAGCAGCGGTATTATTCACGGTCATAGGGATATTTGGAGAAAGCATAAAGAAGCTGCCGGCATTTGACGTAATATCGGTGGTAATGATCGCAATAATATGCGTGACTTGTATATTTGTGATGTTTTACACAGACAGATACAAGAAGGACAAGAAGGAAGACGAGATGACGAGATCATTGCAGGATCAAGCATCAGGAAGAGCAGCAAAGGTAATGCTGGCGGTGATGCTGGTGATAGTGATGATCATGGGAATATCGCGGAAGGAAATAGTACTTAGCTATCACAATTCGATACAGATCGTATGTGGGGTAGTATACTGGTTTTCATGTCTGAGGAGTGCGATATGCTATAATTCACTGAGGAAGGTGTCCGCGGAGGACGAGGAGGAATAATGCCGGAGTTCACAACGCGACTGAAGGAATACCGTGCAAAGACTGGCATGAAGCAAGGAGAGCTTGCGGAGCTTGTGGGAGTACGGAGAGAGACGATAATACGCCTTGAGAAGGGATTATACAATCCATCGCTGAAGCTTGCGATGGACATAGCGCGGGTATTCGGCACAACAGTAGAGGAGCTCTTCATATTTGGAGAAGAATAGACGAAACGGGGCAGCACACAAGCTGTCCTGTTTTGCATTAATGTGGTTAAGGGGGGATTCTTGACATAGGAGGGGCAGTGGGGTATAATGGTAATAATATAAAACGAGGAAGGTCAGAGATATGAAGCGGAGACTAACCGCAGTACTTGCAGCTGCAATAACTCTGTTCAGCACAGGCTGCGGAGAGGTAGTGGACATAAACAGCGGAGAGCAGAACATAGCCACGCTGAGTGAGCTTGAAAAGTGGGATATGGAGCGCAGCGGAAGCGCATCATCAGGAGCCGCAGCGGTACCTGATGCGGCAGTACCGGCGGAGTCTGGTGGAGTGACAGCGGACGTACCGGTGACAGCAGCACCGAAGCCGGCGGCAGGATCCGGACCGGAACTAACGGGACAAGGCGGCAGTATGTATGATTGTAACGGCAAGCTGCTTATGACCACAGACAAGATGACAGGGGAGCGCCGGATAGCAGCGGACTATGCCGAGCCATTCGGCAACATACTCAGCAGCAAGTCCAACGGACTATGCGAAACATTCGGGAGCAAACTGAGCAAAAGCGGCACATCAGTGCAGCTGACATTTGATGCTGACATACAGAGTGCGATATACAGGTACATGGCGGAAGCTGGCATGAAGGGAGCGGTAGTAGTCATGCGTACGGACGGCTCGCTTGCGGCGGAGGTATCCTACCCGTCGTATGATCCGGCTGAGTACGGTGAAGCGGACGATTCAACCGCATGGGGTTCACTGAGCAATCACGCGATGCAGTCGGCACCGCCCGGCTCGGTATTCAAGATAATGTCGGAGGTCATAGCGGAGAAGCACAGTATAGACACGCTGTACGATGACGGAACGTGGTATTCAGACAGTGGAGTTATCGTCAACTGGGATCATGACACGAACCCATACTATCCCATAGAGGAGCGGAGCCGCTACTCTGCGTTTGTGAACTCCAGCAATATATTTTTTGCCAAGGCATTTGACGCAGTCGGAGCTGAGGCAGTCACAGCGGATCTTGGGGAAATATTTCATTTTGGGAGAGATATTTACTGTGATTTCGGCACAATAATCACAGGAATGCAGATAGACAATGCGGACGACCTGCGGCGCAGCGCATTCGGACAGGCAAACGTGACCACAACGCCGATGTATCTTGCGGCATTGGGACGTGAGGCAGTATTCGGGGAAATGGTAACGCCGTTTGTGCTGATGAACGAGATAAAAGGAGAGGGCGCAGGTCAGGTAAAGAGCCGCGGCACAACACCGGAGCTGATAGCATCGATACCGATGGCGTATCGGCAGGGACTACTTGAAGGCATGGCAGGCGTAGGAGGAGACATAGGGGTATACCCGCCGGCGGACTACAGTTTTTTTGCGAAGACAGGCACAGCTGAGACCGGCTGGGGGGAGTATATGTACATAACCGGGTGTCTGAGGAATACAGCAGATGACGGTGGAATAAGGTACAAGGACTACGGAAACTACAGCGGATCGTACATAATAGTGACGCAGATCAGCAACGGCGGAGAGCTGGGGCTGACATTTGCCAGTGAATCGGCGTATCTGTATCAGGGGATAGTAAATATAGTAACGGGGAGCAGATGAAAAGGACAGGGCGAATAGTGTAAATGAAAAAAATTTGTTAATTCACTTGCAATGTTATCAGATTTAGGGTATAATATATATTGAGCTTAGTGTCTGGTCACAAAATCTGACCATTCAGAGTATTATCCCGATCAGGAGGCTGATGAAAAAATGTTCGACAAAACCATGACTTTTTCCGTTAATGAAGATAAGGAAGCAGAGCTGAAGAAGAATCTTACAGTGATCTACGATGCTCTGACACAGAAGGGCTACAACCCGATAAATCAGATCGTAGGATACATACTGTCTGAGGACCCGACCTACATAACCACATACAACAATGCGCGCAGTCTTATCCGTCACATAGACCGTGACGAGCTGCTGCAGGTACTTGTAAGGTCATATCTTCAGGGCTGAGCCGGAAATAAGGGAAAAAAGCGGGCGGTGGAGCGATCCACCGCTTATTTTTATGTCAGAAAGAAGAAGGCTTCTGCCGGTGAGCAGAAGCCTTATGGGATTATTTTTCGGAACAGAACTCGACCTTTTCGCCGGCGAGGATCATATTAGTAGTACGAACGGCGCACATTTTACCGCACATAGAGCAGGTATGGCGTTCAGCCGGAGGGGTGCTCTCATAGTAAGCCTGAGCCTTTTCGCGATCGATGCAAATATCGAACATAGCGTCCCAGTCCAGTTTATGGCGTGCTTCAGCCATAGCGTTATCGCGGTCGGTAGCATGAGGGATACCCTTAGCAATATCAGCAGCATGAGCAGCGATCTTGCTTGCCATGATACCCTCCTTAACGTCATCGGTATCAGGGAGTCTGAGGTGTTCAGCCGGAGTAACATAGCAGAGGAAGTCAGCGCCGCTGGCAGCAGCGATAGCGCCGCCGATAGCGGAAGTGATGTGGTCATAACCGGGAGCAATATCAGTAACGAGAGGACCGAGGACATAGAACGGAGCGTTATGGCAGATACGTTTCTGGAGCTTCATATTAGCCTCGATCTCATTCATAGCCATATGACCGGGGCCCTCGACCATTACCTGAACGTCCTTAGCCCATGCGCGTTCAGTGAGCGCACCCAGTTCGATGAGTTCAGAGATCTGACCAGCATCAGTAGCGTCATCGATACAACCTGGACGGAGTGCATCACCGAGGCTGATGGTGACGTCGAATTCGCGGAGAATATCGAGCACCTGATCGTAGTACTCATAGAAAGGGTTTTCGTTGCCGGTCATCATCATCCAGGCGAAGAGGAGTGAGCCGCCGCGGGAAACGATATTCATTTTTCTCTTATCGCGCATGAAAGCCTCAACAGCGCGGCGATTGATACCTGCATGGATAGTCATGAAATCCACGCCTTCCTCAGCGTGAGCGCGAACGACCTTGAGGAAGTCCTCGGCAGTGATTTCGAGGAGGTCCTTTTCGAGGTATCCGATAGCGTCATACATCGGAACGGTACCGATCATAGCAGGAGACTTCTCGATGAGTTTAGTGCGGAACTTGTTAGTTTTACCGTAGTTACTGAGGTCCATGATAGACTCAGCGCCGAACTTGATAGCCATATCGACCTTTTTCATTTCGTTATCGTAGTTATTACAGTCGCCGGATATGCCGAGGTTAACGTTGATCTTAGTGCGCATACCGGAGCCGATACCCTCTGGTTCGATGGAGGTATGACGGACGTTGCAGGGGATAGCGACCTCGCCCTTGGCGATCTTCTCGCGGAGGACCTCAGGGTCCATGAATTCCTTTTCAGCAACTTTTTTCATTTCGGGAGTGATGATGCCTTTTTTGGCAGCCTCCATCTGTGTGCAGTAATCTCTCATAGTAGTGATCCTTTCGTAATTATTTAGTGAACCTGCTGTTTATATCAAATCCGTGATCGAGCGGACCGCTGCCGTGACCTAAGTCGAGCATAGCCGCGAGAGCGCCGGAAATGTAATCCTTAGCCGAAGCGATGGCATCGGGCAGAGCCATACCCTTAGCGAGACCGGCAGCGATAGCGCTTGACAGGGTGCAGCCGGTACCGTGGGTATTTGGGTTATTGATGCGCTGACCGTTGAACCAGCGGAGATCTCCGTTGGTATCGGCGAGGACATCATTAGCATCGCTGACGCTGTGACCGCCCTTACAGAGCACAGCGCAGCCGTATTTTTCAGCGATAGAGAGGGCAGCCTTTTCCATATCCTTATCTGATGAGATATTCAGACCGGAAATGAGCTGAGCCTCCGGGATATTAGGGGTAATGACCGCAGCCATAGGGAAGAGGAGTTTTTTAACAGCCTCGTAAGCGTCGCTTGTACTGAGAGCTGAGCCGCTTGTAGCCACAGCGACGGGATCGACGACGATATTAGCGGCATTCCAGTGGGAGAGGCGGTCAGCGATAGCGGCGGCAGTATCGGGATCAGCGACCATACCGATCTTGACGGCATCGGGAGGAATATCCTCGAACACCGCGTCGATCTGAAGTGCGAGGAACTGAGGGTCAACGCCGAGAACGCCGCGGACGCCGGTAGTATTCTGAGCAGTGAGTGCGGTGATAGCGCTCATAGCGAAGACGCCGCAGGCGGTCATAGTTTTGAGGTCAGCCTGTATACCGGCGCCGCCGGAGGAGTCACTACCGGCGATAGTCAGGGCAGTATTCATCTGCATACTTCATCAGCCTTTCTTCGCATACGTTCAGCGGACCAGTAAACGTCATCAGCACCGAACACAGCGGAAACCACAGCTATACCGCTCTGACCGCAGCCTTTGACGGCGTCGGCGTTTTCGTAGCTGATACCGCCGATAGCGACAACGGGTATACTTACGCTGCTGCAAATATCGGCGAGGAGGTCAGGAGTGATACGTATAGCGTTAGTTTTAGTAGGTGACGGGAAGACCGCACCAACGCCGAGGTAATCCGCACCGGCAGCCTCGGCAGCTTTAGCCTGTTCGACGGTTTTAGCGGTAGCGCCGATAATGAAGTCTTTACCGGCGAGTCTGCGGATCTCAGCGACGGGAGCGTCGGAGATACCCACATGAACGCCGTCAGCGCCGCTTTCGATAGCGGACAGGTAGTTATCGTTGATGATCAGCGGAACGCCGTAGCTATGGCAGACTGGCAGCAGGTCCTCAGCCATGGCAGTGAGCTGATTATCGGATATATTTTTTTCGCGGAGCTGAATGATAGTAGCTCCGCCCTTGATAGCTTTTTCGACCTCAGCGGGCAGATCCCTGCCGGCGAGGAGAACGTGGTCGGTGATAGCATAAAGCCTCAGAACGTCTGGACTTGGCAGCATAAAAAGACCTCACTTTCCGAAAATATGGTAAAGAGCATCAGGGTCGCAGTTCATAAGACCGCTCATGATGCAGCCGCCGGCAGCGCCGGCATTGATAACGGAGCTGATATTCTCCGGGGAGATACCGCCGATAGCGAAAACGGGGACATCGACGGAGCGGCACACCTCACTGAGGAAGCCGAGACCTCTTGGGGGCAGACCTTTTTTGCAGTCTGTCTGGAAAACGTGACCTGCGGTAACGTAGGTAGCGCCGAGGCGCACAGCCTCCGCCGCGTCCAGAGGGCTGTGGCAGGAGGAACCGATAACGGAGAAAGCCGAAAGGTCGGGGGAAAGTCTGAGCACCGGCAGTGGCAGGTGTACAGCCTTGCAGCCGAGAGCCGCAGCTGAGCGGTAGAAGGAATGGAGGATACAATCGACCCTGAGATCATTGCAGATACCCATAACTTTTTCTGCCAGTCTGCAATACTCTGATTCAGGCAGGTCTTTTTCGCGGAGAATGATAGCTTTCGGAGCGCATTCAGCGATACGGCGGATACGGGTAAGGAAGTCCTCCTTACACAGGGACCTGTTAGTAACGCAGATAATATCAGACATAGAGGTAATCGTTCAGAACGGGCTGAAGGCCCTCGCCGGACATATCGCTGTACATTTTGCTGAAAGAGCGGCTGTCATTGATCTCGAACTGTTCATCGCCCTCAGCGGAATCGGCTTCTTTGCCGGTATATTTGCTTTCGTGGTCGCCGATGCCGGTAGAAACGCCGGCAGAAACCTTAGTAGCGGCGATCTTGACGATACCGTTGCGGAACTGTGCGGATTCTCTGGAAGAGACGGTGATACCGCAGAACGGCAGGAAAATACGGTAAGCGCAGAGTATCTGGCAGAGCTGTTTCTCATGGACGTCCAGTGGGTTGATCTCATCGTTATTGATGATAGGTCTGAGGCGTGGACATGAGAGAGAGATCTCAGCGTGGGGGTATTTGCGCTGTAGGAAGTACATATGGAGTGCGCTTGCGAGGGCGTCCTTGCGGAAGTCAGAGAGGCCCAGCAGAGCGGAGCCTGCGATACCGCGCATACCGCCCATGAGAGCGCGTTCCTGAGCCTCAAAGCGGTAAGGGAACACACGTTTATGGCCCATAAGGTGTAGCTGTTCATAGCGATCGCTGTCGTAGGTTTCCTGGAAAACGGTAACGTAGTCCACACCGCACTCATGGAGGTAGCGGTACTCATCGGTATTGACGGGATAGATCTCGATACCGACCATACGGAAGTATTTTCTTGCGAGCTTGCAGGCTTCGCCGATATATTCGATACCGCTTTTGCTTCTGCTTTCGCCGGTGAGTATGAGGATCTCCTCCATACCGCTGTCAGCGATGACTTTCATTTCGTGTTCTATCTGTTCCATATTCAGTTTCATGCGGCGAATATCGTTATAGCAGTTAAAGCCGCAGTAAACGCAGTAATTCTCGCAGTAATTGGCGATATAGAGTGGAGTAAAGAGGTACACGGTATTACCGAAGTGTTTTTGAGTTTCCAGTCGTGCTTTCTGAGCCATTTGTTCGAGGAAAGGCTCAGCGGCAGGTGAGAGTAGTGCCTTGAAGTCCTCGACGGAGCAAGTATCGTGGGTGAGAGCGCGTCTGACGTCGAGACCGGTATATTTGTTGTAGTCGAAGCTGTTCATTTCGCTGAGCACTCTGTCCATAATATCGGAAGAGATGTGTTCCATATCGGGCAGATAGGCCATATGGTCGGAGCGGACGGAGGGATCAGATTCGAGGCGGTGTTTTTTTGCTAAAGCTGAGTCGGAGAGTTTATCCGAATCGATGAAGAAGTTATTATCCATAGTGCGCACCTCAGTCATGGAGGAAACCGGTGAGTGAATCGGAAGGGGAAGCGCCGCGGGTGAGGATACGGCCGAGACCGGAGAGGTAAGCCTTTCTACCGGCCTGAACAGCCTGACGGAAAGCCTCAGCCATAGCAGGGAGGTCGCCGGCGGTAGCGAGGGCGGTATTGGACATAACAGCAGCAGCGCCCATTTCCATAGCTTCACAGGCCTGAGAAGGTCTGCCGATACCGGCATCTACGATAATAGGGAGATCGATCTCATCGATGAGGATCTGAATGAAGTCTCGTGTAGCGAGACCCTTATTTGAGCCGATAGGGGAAGCGAGGGGCATAACGGAAGCGGCACCTGCATTGACGAGATCGCGGGCGGTATTGAGATCGGGGTACATATAAGGCATTACCACGAAGCCTTCCTTTGCGAGGATCTCGGTAGCGCGGACAGTTTCGGCGTTATCGGGGAGAAGGTACTTGGTATCGCGCATAATTTCGATCTTAACGAAATCGCCGCAGCCGAGTTCGCGGGCGAGGCGGGCGATACGGACAGCCTCATCGGCATTTCTTGCGCCGGAGGTATTAGGGAGCAGAGTAACGCCCTTAGGGATATAGTCGAGGATATTTTCGCTGTCCGTGGTATTAGCGCGGCGGACGGCGAGGGTAATGATCTCAGCGCCGGCGTAATTAACGGCAGCCTCGATGAGGCTGAGGGAGTACTTACCGGAGCCGAGGATAAAGCGGGAGTTGAATTCTCTACCGCCGATGACAAGTTTATCGTCTGACATAAAAAAAGACCTCCTTAAACATCGTGAATACCGGCGATGATACGCAGAGCCATGTGAGCCTGATGAGCGGCGCACACAGCGACGCGGGGAGCAACGAGGCCCATATCGCCGGAAACATCACTTACGCCGTCACCGCAGAGGAAGAAGTGATCCGTGACCTTGCGGGTGACGATACTGTTAGCTGAGCCCATACCGGCCATACCGGAGCCTGCGATAAGGAACTTATCGGGGAAGGATTCCAGAACGGTATTGACGAGCATAGCTTTAGCCTCAGCGTTATCGAAGGCTTCGATGATAATATCGGAGTCGGCGAGGAGCTGAGGGACATTGACCTCATTCAGCTTCACGTTATGGGCGGTAATGCGGCAATAGGGCGCGATACGGCTGAGCGTACCGGATAGAGCCTGAGACTTGGGCATACCGAGCTGATCGGGGAAGTACTGCTGGCGATTGAGGTTAGAAATATCCACGCAGTCGAAGTCGATGATATGAAGAGTACCGATGCCGGCTCTTGCGAGGTGGATAGCGATATTGGAGCCGAGACCGCCGAGACCGCAAACAGCGACAGAAGCGGCGGAGAATTTTTCTTGCAGCTCAGCGCCGTGGCGTTGAGCGAGGGCATGGTACATCTGATCGTAAGATGGAATGGGCATAGGGAATCAGCCTCCGCCGACGAAGCGGACGACCTCGACGGTATCGCCGTCAGAAAGGGTAGTGGAGTCATACTGAGAGCGCGGAACGATCTGTTCATTGAGTTCCACAGCCACGCGCAGCTGACTATAGCCGAGCTGTTCGAGGAGAGCGGAGACAGAGAGTCCGTCAGCCTGGCTGAGTTCGCCGTTGACTTTAACCATAAAGACCTCCTTGAGAAAAAAATGTGGGGGAGCTGAACGAACGCAGCTCCCCTTAAATACTTGATATGGGATTCCCTACGTTGGCATTATCCAAATCAGGTTAAAAGGGTCGAAGGTCGCACCTTCCTCTCAGCCTGTATACAAGCTCCCCTGTGGAGAATATTATAACACATTGCAAAAAGAAAAGCAAGTATTTTTTAATGAAACTATTCCGCATCGTTATCCGGCGGAGTATCGGCATCAGCCGGAGAGCTGAGCTTCACTACGCTGCACAGTTCGACGCGGTGGTGGTGTATATTGACGATCTTGATACACAGGCCGTCGTGTTCGACGGAAGTAACGGT
This sequence comes from Ruminococcus flavefaciens, assembly GCA_902796065.1. Lineage (GTDB taxonomy): Bacteria > Bacillota > Clostridia > Oscillospirales > Ruminococcaceae > Ruminococcus > Ruminococcus flavefaciens_X. The sequence goes on along the minus strand of CADBNS010000233.1, from coordinate 2,069 downwards.
ACCGTCCTTAGGGATCTCACCGAGGACAGCGATAACGTAGCCGCCGAAGGTATCGTACTTATCGGCAGGCAGCTGAATATCGAGCTCCTGACAGACCTCACTGAGAGGGGTAGCACCGGGAACGCTCCATGAGTTCACATCGGTCTGAGTAAATTTAGGTTCCGGGACATTAGTTTCGTCGTCATCGAAGTCACCGACGAGTTGTTCTACGAGGTCAGTGATAGTGATGATACCGGTCATACCGCCGTACTCATCAACGACGACAGCGAAGTGATCGGCGCCGTCCTTTTTCATATCAGCGAAAAGGCGGTCGGCCTTCATAGTTTCGTGAACGAAGTAAGGTTCACGGACTGCATTAGCCATAATGTTATCCCGTGACTTATCGTCGAGGCGGAAGTAGTCCTTAGCGTTGAGGACGCCGATGACATTATCGACGCTTTCGCCGCAAATAGGGAAAGCGGAGTGTCGTGTGCGGTGGATAGTTTCCTCCCACACAGAGACCTCGTCCTCGCTCCAGAGGACGGAGACATCGGTACGGTGGGTACATATCTGTTCCGCGGTCATATCATCGAAAGCGAAGACATTTTTAATGATGCGGTTCTCGGCCTCATCGATAGTACCTTTTTCAGCGCCGGCATCGGACATCATCATGATCTCCTCCTCAGTAACAGTTTCCTCCTCCTTATTGGGATCGATGCCGAGGAGTCTGAGAACGCCGTTAGTAGAAGCATTCAGGAGCCAGACCAGAGGAGCGAAGATGACCTGAACGAAGCAGATGAAGCGTGCCATACGAAGGGCGATCATTTCGGGGTCCTTCATAGCGATGCGTTTAGGGACGAGTTCGCCGAAGACGAGGGTAAGGAAAGACAGCAGGAGGGTAATGATAACGACAGAAACGGCGCGCAGCGCGTTTTCGGGGATACCGACACCTGTTGAATGGATAGAATCAGAGATACGCTCCGCGAAATTATCGGCAGCGAAAGCGGCGCCGATGAATCCGGAGAGGGTGATAGCGACCTGAATGGTAGCGAGGAAGCGTGACGGCTGACTTGTAAGATTTTTAAGCCGTTTAGCTTTTCTGTTGCCGCTTGCGGCGAGCTTATCGAGTTTCAGGTCATTGACAGAGATCACAGCGACCTCAGCGCAAGCGAAGACCGCATTGAGAGCAATAAGAATAATTTGCAGAATCAACTGCCCAAACATAAGAAAAATCCTCCGTAAAAAGTATCATAATAACCTCATAAAGGCACAGTCAGCCGCCGATTTCTTCAGCGGAGACCATGCCTTGCTATTCGATATGATAGAAAACGAAGAAAATATCGTGATAACTGCCGTCCACGGCACTGTCCATCAGGTTTTTCACCTCCACAGAATAAGAAATTTAATATATTATAACGTAAAAAGCGATAAAAGTCAATAGGGGGCGGTGAATATTGTGCAAACTGACTACGGCTTTATGGGCTCAGCGGGGCCGAGACCCGGGATAAAATCGATAATATTCAGTCCGTGGCGCTCAGCGAAGAGCCTGCATTTGTTCATAGCGTCCGAATCGAGGAGCGAATCCGGAGAGTGGGCATCGCAGCCGATTATCACGGAATTACCGACCTCCGAAGCGATACTGAAGAACTGATCGCAGGGGTAATGTCTGCCGATATTAAGTCCGAGCATATTGATTTCGAGGGGGATATTATTGTCCTTCATAGCCTTGCACAGTCTGAGGAACTCGCTGCGGTAGAGCAGCGGATCGCCGGTAAAAGAGAGGAGATCGGGGTGAGCAAGGTAGATATACTTACCGGTCTTCATGCCGGTGATAATGGAATCGACGTAAGATCTGAGCATATCGGGGTCATCGGTAGGGACGCCGGTATATCTGCCAAACATTTCGTGCTCGAAGAAATGCTGACCCATGATCATATAGTCCAGCGGGAAGTCTTTGAGGAGCTGTTCCTGACCGGAGATAAGCTCGGGGATAAATTCGGCCTCGAAGCCGATATAGATGGTAATATCGTCGGCATATTCTTTTTTGAGGTCAGAGAGAGAGGAGAAATAGCCGTCGATCTGTTCCGGAG
>CADBNS010000232.1 GCA_902796065.1 Ruminococcus flavefaciens | reverse complement strand
GTCCACCTGATCCTTATAGCGGAGTCTGTCCACATTACCGAGCTTATGGTTTTCGTACTTGAAGTTGAAGCCGAAAGCGTTGGTGATATTATTGATGCTCTCAGCGATGTCATTGATAGTAAAGGAAGATACGGCATCGCGGATATTGATACGTTTGCGGTTGAGCTCATCGCTTCTCTGGTAATGAGAGAGTTTGAGAGCGGCAGCGCTGATGAGAGCGACAGAGACTACAGCAGCGATAACGAGCATACCGCAGGCTTCAGTGACCTTCAGGCGCATCTGTCGTTTAGGGAAGAAAAGGTTATCCTTCCGGACGAAACCGCCGCTTCCGCCGGAGTATTCGCCGAGGTCGATAGTAGACATAGCGAAGAGGGCGAGCCAGTAAGCGACGATGAGAACGCCCCATTTCAGCGGGAGCTCGATGCCGTTATAGAGACCGACCTCAATGATAGGGAAGGTAACAGCGACAGGGAGGATAGGGTTAGGCTTGCAGATAGTGAAGTAATAGATTATCATAGCCAGGAACCATATGCACATAATGAAGAAAGCGGTGGTACACTTTTCCTCCAGTTCCGGTTCAAGGAACTTATAGTAGCTTATATCGGTGAAATAAGCCTTATGGTAGATGACGTTATAGACGTACTTGTATCCGAGCCCAATAGTATCGATGACTTTATAAGCAAAGACAGCGAAAGCGACGGCTGAAGCGAGAACGATCCAGACGGCGCGTCTGCCCATCAGGGCGAGGGTGATATAGACAACGGAGAATATCACAGCAGCGAAGAACACAGATGAGTGAGTGAATCTGAAGCTGAACATAGAGAAAAACGACATGATAACGGAGACGAAGCCCATAACAGCGATAAAAACTGCTTCAGGCTGACGCAGGTTCATGCGTTTTTTCTTGACAGACATCACGATACTGTCGCATATGCTGATACCGTTTCTGTTTTTTTCAGGTGATTTTTTATCCATAAATGATCCTTTTAAAGCTCAATATCCTTGATAGAGGCTGAGATCTTGCCGATGACCACGGGAATGATCTCAAGACCGGCGCAAGATTCGCGGATCTTTTCAGTCTCGGTAGGTGATTTTGTAACGATGATAGCGTTTTTGAGGTCAGAGTCGATATTCTCCTCGATATACTCAAGAATACGTGTATCCGTAACAGACGAAATGAAGGTAAAGGAAGAGAGAGTGGTATTCTGATTATCGAGGAAGTACACATCGGGTGATTCACAGTAGAGGTTATCGGTAATAGAAGTGATAAGCTCCTGTATCAGAGCCGAAAGGGACTCCTGACTGTCCACGATACGTTCGACGAAGCGATGCTGTTTGCCGTTGAAGAAAACGATAGTGTGCATACGCTCACAGGACAGCATGAACTGAGAAACAGAGATCAGTGATTCCACGAGGGTATCGAAAACAGGGAGAGTATAATCAGAGTCCTCATAGCATTTCATGTCGAGGAAGATCATAGTGGGAATATCCACAGGGAGGCTGTAGTCCTTGACGATGAAGTCGTCCATTTTTGAGCTGAGCTTCCAGTGGATACGGTTGAGCTTATCGCCGGGGATATAATCGCGGAGGTCGAAGACTTCCGAGGGGTCATCACCGGGGCTTGTATCGGAGAATCGTGTACTTTCCTCATTGACTCTGTCGGAGTAGCTGACCGTACCGGAGATCTCATGGCCGTCAGGCATGACAGGGATCTCGGCGGAGATATTCTTACCGACCTTGAACTTAAAGAGCCTCAGAGGGTCGAAAATGTAGATATAAGCGCATTTTACATTGATAATGCCGCAGTATTTTGATTTCAGCTGGAAGGTGACGCTCTGGGTATTTCTTGCCTGGATTGGCATATACAGTTCAAAGGTATTGATCTGATTATTGAAGAGGTTGTAGTATTCGATATGAGCCTCAGCCTTGCCGACTGGGAAGATGCTTCTGTTGTTGAGCTGAATCTGAACGGGGAAGTCCTGACGTTTTGACGCGGTATCGTACTTTACAGCGAAATCAACGGAGAGCATTTTCTTGGTGATGAAGGTGCAGATAAAGAGTACAGCAGGAACAGCCAGCATGATAATGAGGAGTATGAGAGAGAAGTTCCAGATGTACATAATGTAGAATATCGCACAGATTACGATAAGAATGAGGAAAATGATCTTTAGTATCAGCATGACATCACCTGTCTGCCGGTGAGATACCGGGAGCGTTGGTATTTCTGACGATCTCATTGATTATATCAGCGGCACCCACATCAGCCAGCTTAGCCTTGGAGTTGAGCATAACGCGGTGTTCAAAGACGTCATGGCAGATATACATGACATCATCAGGGATAACATAATCGCGTCCCATAGCGGCAGCGATACCCTTGGAAGCCTGCATGAGAGCGAGGGTACCGCGGGGGCTGACGCCGAGCTTGAGCATAGGGTGGTTACGGGTAGCGGTAGAAAGAGATACCATATACTCATACACCTTATCGTCCACATAAACATCGGCGATATGCTCCTGCAGCTTCTTTATCACGGAAGAATCGGCAACGGGAGAGATGCTCTGGAGTGGAGCGCTGTTGAATTTGGATTTAAGGATAGAGACCTCGTCATTGAAGTCAGGGTAGCCCATACTGAGCTTTATCATAAAGCGGTCGAGCTGAGAATCGGGGAGGTTATGGGTACCGGCGGAACCGATAGGGTTCTGGGTAGCGATAACGGTATACGGCTCAGGGAGCTTGTAGGTAGTACCGTCCACAGTGATGCTTTTTTCCTCCATGAGCTCGAGGAGAGCGGACTGAGTCTTGCTGGAGGTACGGTTGATCTCATCAGCGAGGAAGAGATTGCAGAAAGCGACACCGGGTCTGAACTCGAAGGTATTTTTAGCCTTATTGTAGACAGAGAAGCCGGTAACATCAGATGGCAGAACATCGGGAGTGAACTGCATTCTGTTATGTTCAAGTGAGAGTGCCTTTGAGAAGGCGAGAGCGAGGGTAGTTTTTCCCACACCGGGAATATCCTCGATAAGGATATGACCCTTACAGAGAATAGCGAGCAAAGTTTTGATGACTATAGCATCTTTACCGATTACTGCTTTTTTAACCTCATTGACGATCTGATTTATAGTTGCTGTGCATTCTGAGTTATTCATAAAACATCTCCTAAAAAATAGAAATACAAATAAATTATATCATCAAAGGATAAGGTTTTCAAGAGCATATACAAATTTCTTACAAATTTCTTGCAATAGGAAGAAAAATTTCTTTATGTGGTTGCAAAAAGAGAGGGAATGGTGTATAATAATTCAGAGAATAAATCTCAGACCCGTGGTACAATGGCGTGCGGCGGGGAAAACACTTCATATAATTTGTTTGGAGGTAAACAGCATATGTGCGGTATCGTAGGATTCACCAATCATGTAGACGATCCTGACCGCGTGATCAGTGCGATGATGGACCGGATAAGGCACAGAGGTCCGGATGCAGAGGGCAGATATACCGATGAGGATATAGCACTCGGGCACCGCAGACTGAGCATCATCGACGTAAGCTCCAGCGGCGACCAGCCGATCTTCAATGAAGACGGAACGAAGGTCATAGTATTCAACGGAGAGATATACAACTACCGTGAGATACGCGATGAGCTTAAAGCGGCAGGGCACACATTCAGGACGAACACAGACACAGAGGTGCTCATACACGGCTATGAGGAGTACGGACCGGAACTGCTTGGCAGGCTTCGCGGAATGTTCTCATTTGTCATATGGGACAAAACCAGCCGTGAGCTGTTCGGTGCCCGTGATTTTTTCGGCATCAAGCCGATGTACTACGCAAAGATGGGCAATACTCTGATGTTCGGCTCGGAGATAAAGAGCTTTCTGGAGCATCCGGCATTTGTCAAGGAGCTCAATACAACAGCCCTTGAGAATTACCTGACATTCCAGTATTCACCGACAGAGGAGACGTTTTTCAAGAACGTCTACAAGCTGATGCCGGCGCATTATTTCCTGTACAAGGACGGAAAGATGACGATAAAGCGCTATTGGGACGTACACTTCGAGGCAGACGGAAAGCCTTCCCTTGACCAGTGGGTAGAGCGTATTTCCGATACCTTCCACGATTCGGTCAGAGCGCATAAGATAGCGGACGTAGAGGTAGGGTCATTCCTGTCCAGCGGAGTTGATTCGAGCTACGTAGCGGCGATAGCAGATGTCGACAAAACGTTCACAGTGGGATTCGGCAAGGACGAGAAATACAACGAGATAGGCTGGGCGAAAAATTTCTCTAAGGCAATAGGAAAAGAGAATACCAGCAAGGTCATAACACCGGAGGAGTACTGGGGAAGCCTGTCCATGATACAGTATCACATGGACGAACCGCTGGCAGACCCCTCTGCGGTAGCGCTGTACTTTGTCTGCAACATAGCGTCGGAGAAGCTGAAGGTAGTATTATCCGGCGAAGGAGCAGACGAGATATTCGGAGGCTACAACGTGTACAGCGACCCTGACGGCACATGGTACGACAGACTGCCCCGCGGACTGAAGCGCGGCATTGGAAGCATAGCGTCGAAGCTGCCGGCACACAGGGGAGTAAATTTCTTTGTGCGCAAGGGCAAGGACGTAGAGGAGCGCTTTATCGGCAATGCCTATATGTTCACACCGGCGCAGCGCAAGGAGCTGCTGAGAGCAGAGACAGGCGCACCGTCGCCGCAGACCATAACGAGCCGCTATTACAAGCGTGTTCAGGGCAAGGACGACGTAACGAAGATGCAGTATCTTGACCTGCATATGTGGATGGCAGGGGATATACTGCTGAAAGCAGACAAGATGAGCATGGCGAACTCACTGGAGCTGAGAGTACCGTTCCTTGACAAGGAGGTAATGGGACTGGCGGAGAAGATACCGACGAAATACCGCGTAACTCACTCCGAGGGCACAGAAGAGACTAATTATATAACGAAGTACGCGATGCGTCTTGCAGCGAAGAAGGACACCCCTGAGCAGACCGCAAAGACAGCAGCGAAGAAGAAGCTGGGTTTCCCGGTACCCATAAGGGTATGGCTGAAGGAGGATAAGTACTACGGCATAGTCAGGGAGGCGTTTGAGAGCGAGAGTGCGAAGGAATTCTTCAATACCGCGCCGCTGATAAAGCTGCTTGACGACCACCGTGACGGCAAGGCAGACAACAGCCGCAAGATATGGACAGTGTTCATATTCCTTGTATGGTACAGGGTATATTTTGAAAACAACGGAGCATACTGAGCTCCGCGGGACATAAGGAGGAAAAATGGCAAGCATAGTAACATATAAGTATATCAAGCAGAATCCGGACATAATGGAGTACATCCGCCGTGCAGACCAGGCACTTGAAGCGCTGGGCTACACAGAGCACTCATTCCCGCACGTAGAGCGGGTAGCAGCGACATCGGCGATGATACTTGAGACACTTGGTTATGATGAGCGCACAGTAGAGCTTGCGCGGATAGCGTCGATAATGCACGACATAGGCAACGTTATCAACCGCGTAGACCACGCCCAGAGCGGAGCGGTAATGGCGTTCAGGCTGCTTGACTGTCTCAGTATGCCGGCCGGCGAGATATGCTCAGTAATATCAGCCATAGGCAATCACGATGAAGGTACCGGACAGCCGCTGGACCCCATATCAGCCGCACTGATAATAGGGGACAAGACAGATGTACGCCGCAGCAGAGTGCGCAATACAGACCTGCTGACGTTCGATATACATGACCGCGTAAACTATGCCGTAGAGGTATCGAAGGTACACTTCAGCGATGACAACAAGTCAATAATACTTGAGCTTCAGATAGATACAGAAATATCGTCCGTGCTTGAGTATTTTGAGATATTTATGAAGAGGATGCTGCTATGCCGGAGAGCATCAGAGTATTTGGGCGTAAACTTTGAAATGATGATAAACGGCAGCAAGATCCTTTAAGGAAAGACAATAATTATGGAGGTAAAAGAGTATGCAGTCTGAGTATCAGCACCTGATAGATCTTAGCGACTATCCTGTATCATGGTGGAGAAAGGTGGTAGAGCTTGGAGAGGAGATCAAGAGGGATCCGAAACGCTTTGCACACGAATGTGACGGAAAGGTAATGGCGACACTGTTCTATGAGCCTTCCACCCGTACACAGATGTCATTCCAGACAGCGATGATACGTCTTGGCGGACAGATAATCGGATTTGACAATCCGGCGAACTCGTCCGTATCGAAGGGAGAGACAATAAAGGATACGACGAAGATAGTCAGCAGCTATGCAGACATACTTGTAATACGTCATCCCATAGCAGGAGCAGCGAAAGCGGCATCACTGACAGCCGACTGTTCAGTAATAAACGCAGGAGACGGCGGACACCTCCACCCGACGCAGACACTTACAGATCTGCTGACACTGAAGATAGAGAAGAAGTCCCTGAGCGGACTGACCATAGGAATGTGCGGAGATCTTATCAACGGACGCACGGTACACTCACTCTGCAAGGCGCTGAGTATGTTTGAGGACAACAAATTCGTGTTCATATCCACACCTGAGCTGAGGATGCCGGCATACATCAAGGACATAATCAAGGCAAACGGCAGCACATACGAGGAGGTAGACACACTGGAGGAGGCGATAAGCCGCCTTGACGTACTGTACATGACGAGGATACAGCAGGAGCGCTTTGCCAGTGAAGAGGAGTATCTTGCGCAGAAGAACACATACGTGCTTGACAGGAAGAAGATGCAGCTTGCATCGAAGGACATGATAGTAATGCATCCGCTGCCGAGGGTAGACGAGATCACGGTAGACGTAGACGATGATCCGAGAGCGATGTATTTCACACAGGCGAAGTACGGAGTATTTGCGCGAATGGCGCTGATACTGACAATGCTGCGTGACAAGAAGCCGTCAGAGACGCTGCGCGGAAAGGTATACCCCGGGGTAAGCTGCGGAAATCCGCGGTGCATCACGAATCACGAGCATTATCTGCCGAAGAGCTTCCGATCCAGCAGGGACGAGACGCTGCTTGAGTGCGAATACTGTGACGAGCGCAAGCTGATATAAGAAAAAAGCCTGAAAGCGGCGCAAAGCTGCTTTCAGGCTTTAGAATTATACAGAACTCAGAGAATGGACTCTCCGGGACCCATAACATTGATGACCACAGCGGAAGCGTCCTCCAGGTGGAACATCATCATCTTGTTGCCGGTAGTCTCGTTATATATGCCTTTGAGTTGCGGATTAGCATCGAGAATAGCCTCAGCGTACTTCGGATCAGTCTCAAAAACGGCCTTACCGGTATAGCGGAGCCACTTGCCGTCGCGTTTGCAGGCAGCTATCTCGCACTTAGGCTGAGCGCAGAGCTGCTTATAAACTTCCTTGAAGTTACCGATACCGAAGAGGACCTTGCCGTCCATTTCGATATGGGCACCGAGGGGACGGAGCTTAGGCTGATCGCCGTCAACAGTAGCGAGGAAGAATATACCGGCCTCGGAAATAAAATCGTTTAATCTGCTCATAGGAAAAGACCTCCTTAAAAATGATTACATATTAAATTTATCACATTTTGATGTGATAGTCAATAGAAAGGCAGAATAATTTTGCAGCAGCTAACAAATATATCTTAAAAAAGTTGACTGACAGTCTGATTTGTGATAGAATGGTGAGGTACGATGAATAATGACAGCTATTGTTGCGCAGACAGGTAAGAGAAGGTCTGCGGAGCGATAAAAAGGCATACGGAGGTATGTCTTAGTCAGACAGAAAGGAAAAGTGGTAAAAATGTCAAAAGCGAAAGGCACAGTAGAGAGCCGCGGAGGCTTCGGGTCGAAGGTAGGCTTCATACTGGCAGCAGCAGGATCCGCAGTAGGATTGGGAAACATATGGCGCTTCCCGTATCTTGCAGCGCAGTACGGCGGAGGAATATTCCTTCTGGTGTACCTGATATTTGCGATAACCTTCGGATTCAGCCTGATGATAACAGAGATAGCCATAGGAAGGCGGACGGGCAAAAGTGTTATCGGAGCCTACCGGGCGGTACACAGCAAGTTTTCATTTCTTGGCTGGATGGCGGCGATAATCCCGGGACTGATACTGCCGTACTATTGTGTAATAGGCGGCTGGGTGGTGAAATATATGTGTACATTCATCACAGGAGCCGGAGAGCAGGCAGCCAACAAGGTGTATGCAGGGGACGTATCGTTCTTTGCGCACTTTATAAGTACCGTAGGACAGCCGACGATATTCTTCCTGATCTACGTTGTGGTGAATGCACTGGTAGTCATGCTTGGCGTAGAGAAGGGAATAGAGAAGGTGAGCAAGTTCCTGATGCCGGTGCTTCTGATACTGATATTTGTAATATCTGTCTACACACTGACGCTGGACGGAGCGATGGCAGGACTGAAATACTATGTACTGCCTGACTTCACAGGCTTCACGGTAATGAAGCTGTTCCGTACCATAACGGCAGCAGTAGGACAGCTGTTCTATTCAATGTCCATAGCGATGGGAATCATGGTAACATACGGCTCATATATGCGTAAGGAGGACTCACTGGAGAGTTCAGTCCGCCAGATCGAGGTATTCGACACAGCGGTAGCATTTCTTGCGGGACTGATAATAGTGCCTGCGGTATTCGTATTCTCCGGCGGAGACAAGGAAGCGCTGAACGCAGGTCCGGGACTCATGTTCGTAACACTGCCGAAGGTATTTGACGCAATGCCTGCGGGACAGGTGATAGGAGCGGCATTCTTCGTACTTGTAGTACTTGCAGCGCTGACATCATCAATATCGCTGATGGAGACAGTAACCGCGGTAGTTATCGAGAAGTTTGGCATTGACAGGAAGAAAGCAGCACTGGTGGTATTATTATTCACCATTATCATGGGACTTCTTTCCGTATTCGGCTACAGCATCTGGTCATCGTTCACACTGGGCGGCTTCCAGATACTTGATTTCTTTGACTTCATAACCAACTCAGTAATGATGCCGATACTGGCATTTCTGACCTGTATAATGATAGGCTATGTAGTAAAGACGAAGTATGTTGAGGACGAGGTAAAGCACGGAGAGAGCAGCTTCAAGGCGCGGATAATGTACAATATCATGATAAAGGTGATATGTCCGATATGCATGATACTGATACTGTTAACACCGGTACTTGAGAAACACGTATTCAAATAAAAGTAAAAGAAAGGAAAATGAAAAAATGACAAAGACAGTAATGACGAAGGTGCTTGCATTTGCAGCAGCAGTATCCATGATGGCAGTATCCGCATCATGCGGCGGAGCGGAGCAGGCATCACCTGCGGAGAGCGGATCATCATCGGCAGTATCCACATCATGGTCATCAGAGCCGGCAGAGGACGAGTCACTTCAGAAGGTACTTGACAAAAAGCAGCTTGTACTTGGACTTGACGCAAGCTTCCCACCCATGGGCTTTACAGACGAGAGCAATGAGATAATCGGATTTGACATCGACGTAGCGCAGGAGGTCTGCGACAGAATGGGCGTTGAGCTGGTAAAGCAGCCGATCAACTGGGACACAAAGGAGCAGGACCTGAACGTAGGCAGAATAGACTGCATCTGGAACGGAATGTCGATCAATGCATCACGACAGGAAGCGATGAATCTGTCAGACGCATACATGAAGAATGAAATGATATTTGTAGTACCTGCGAAGAGCGAGATAAAGAGCATGGACGACCTTTCG
>CADBNS010000231.1 GCA_902796065.1 Ruminococcus flavefaciens | reverse complement strand
TGCGAAAGCATTCCTGCGTTTTCCTTCCTTGATATATTTCCTTTCTGACTTCGCCTTTCTGGCAAAGTTTAATTGGGGGAGCAATACAACTGATTATTAAAATATCGCCCTTTCCCGGGGCGATATCAGAACCTGTCCACATAGGGATTCATGCACGTCTTGTCGTCAAATTTTGCCGATGACTGCGTTAAAAATCCTTGAAGGGCAACAGCCCGTCGGCGGATTTTTGCCTTGCCACCGACAAAATTATGCCTGAAAATCCGTACATTCACCATATATGGACAGGTTCTTAGTTTATCTTTCCATATCAGCAGTTGAAATTACGCTGCTGTATGCACTATAACATTCTTCTGCATGAGCATTCGCAGATATACCACCGGTATGATCGACAAGCCGGTATATCTGTGATATAATTCTGAATAAAAGAAAACAGGGAGGTATGACCATGAGAACTATCAGAGTAACAGGCAAAGGAAGCATAAGCGTCCGTACCGATACCACGCGCATAACCATCACCCTTTCAGAAAAATTGCCGGAATACAGCGATGCTGTAAGCCGTTCGGCTGATGATACAGAGAAGCTGGGAGCTGTACTTGCTCCATTCGGCTTTGACCGCTCCGACCTTAAAACTCTCAGCTTCGATATTAACGCCGAGTACGAGAACTACCTTGAAAATGACGTTTATAAGCAGAAATTCACAGGCTACAGGTACACTCACCAGATGAAAGTGGAATTCATCTCCGACAACGACAGGCTGGGGAAGGTGCTCTATGCCATCGCCAACTCCGATCTGCACCCGGAATTCGTTCTCAGCTATACAGTCAGTGATACCGAAGCTGTTAAGAACGAACTGCTGGGAAAGGCTGTTTCGGACTCCGCAGTCAAGGCATCTGCACTCGCTAAGGCTGCCGGCGTTACACTCGGTGATGTGCAGACCATCGACTACTCATGGGGCAGGACTGAGTTTGAAGTACGTCCCATGAACCGCGTCATGTCCGGCGGTATACGCTCCGCAAAGGCTGTCAGCTTCGATATGAACATCGAACCGGATAGCATCACCGTTGAGGACACTGTAACTATCGTCTGGGAGATCAAGAATTCCAATACCCTGCCGCCAGGATATTCTTGTGACATATTTTAGTAGACAAACCCATTTTCTTGTGGTATAATATACATGTATGTGTCCCCGGAGATGCGGGGACTGCCGCCGGACTGCACTTCTGACCGGCTTATATCATTCTGAACTGAGAGGTAATGACAAATGTCAGATAATAAGATAGTAACCCGTTTCGCACCTTCACCTACAGGCTTCATGCACATCGGAAACCTCAGGACTGCCCTTTACTCCTACCTGCTGTCCAAATCACAGGGCGGAAAGTTCATTCTCCGTATAGAGGACACCGATCAGGTGCGCCTTGTGGAGGGAGCTACAGACGTTATAATCAAGACCCTTGAAATGACAGGTATCGACTACGATGAGGGTCCCGGTGTCGGCGGAGATCACGGTCCCTACGTGCAGAGCGAAAGGCTCCCGATATATAAGGAATACGCCGAGAAGCTGGTAAAAAGCGGCCATGCTTACTACTGCTTCTGCTCAGCTGAGCGCCTTGAATCCCTGAAGGACGACAAGGGCATCGGCGGCTATGACGGCCACTGCCGCGACCTCCCTGCTGAGGTGATAGAGAAGAATCTCGCTGAGGGCAAACCCTACGTTATCAGACAGAAAATGCCTCTCGAAGGTACCACTTCCTACGTTGACCAGGTCTACGGAGAGGTCTCTATCGATAACTCTGAGCTCCGCGACCAGATCATGATCAAGGCTGACGGATACCCCACATATAACTTCTGCCACGTTGTGGACGACTACCTCATGGGCGTTACCCACGTTGTACGCGGCAATGAGTACCTCACCTCAACTCCCAAGTACTGCCTGCTTTATGATGCATTCGGCTGGGAGCGTCCGAACTACGTACACCTTCCGCTGCTCATGGGCAAGGACGCTGACGGAAACGTATCCAAGCTCTCAAAGCGTCACGGTGCAGTCAGCTTCCAGGACCTCGTGGCTGACGGATACCTCCCTGAGGCTATCGTGAACTATATCGCACTCCTCGGCTGGTGTCCAAAGGACTCAAATCAGGAGTTCTTCACTATGGACGAGCTGAAACAGAACTTCTCCATTGAGGGTCTCAGCAAGTCCCCTGCGGTATTCGACTACGAAAAGCTGAAATGGTTCAACTCAGAGTACATAAAGAATATGCCCGACGACAGGTACGAGGAGAAGGCTCTGCCGATACTCCGCGAAATATGTGCTGACAGCGTGGACATAAAGAAGCTGGCTTCTCTGCTCCACACCCGTATCGCCGTATTCAGCGAGATAAAGGACGCAGTCAGCTTCGTAACTTCCCGCCTTGACATGGATCCTTCACTGTATACCAACAAGAAAAACAAGACTACTCCCGAAGGCTGCAAGGTTATCCTTGAAGACTGCCTGCCGCTGCTGAAGGATGCTGCTTCATGGGATAATGATACGCTGTTTGAGCTGCTCAAGGGCTACGCTGCTTCAAAGGAGCTGAAAGCCGGCGCTGTAATGTGGGCGATACGCATCGCAGTTGCCCGTCAGGGCGTTACCCCCGGCGGAGCTACTGAGCTCATGGAGGTATTCGGCAAGGAAGAGAGCATCTCTCGTATCGAACAGGCGATCGCTGAGTTATAATACGCTCTGACGCAGATATACATTGCCACACAACTAACTCCTGAATCATGCTGCTTGGCTTTCTCTGCCAGTCCGCCGCAATATTTCTTCAGGAGTTGATCAGAGCAATAGCATACAGGGTCCGGATACTCATACTGTCCGGACCTTTTCTTCCGCGAAGATCTCATCTCCGGCACTTGCAAAAAACGTATTAATGTGATATAATAGAAAAGGTTTTCTGAATCTACCGAAAGGACTTAATTACTATGGCTAAGGATAAGAATAATAATTTCGAGATACCACGCCCGGTGTTTCCGAAGAGAGCTGTCGTTACCGGCGGTATGCCCTACGGCAATAAGGAGCTCCACTTCGGTCATGTCGGCGGTATGCTCGTTTTTGCAGATACATACGCTCGCTTTCTCCGCGACCGCATCGGTAAGGAGAACGTTATCTTCGTCAGCGGTACTGACTGCTACGGCTCACCTATCGCTGAGGGCTGGCGCGTGAAGGTCAAGAACGGTGAGTTTGAAGGCTCACTGGAGGACTTCGTTTCACGCAACCACAACAAACAGAAGGCTACCCTTGACGCTTACGGCATCTCCCCCAACCTCTTCGGTGCTTCCGGTCTTGGACGCTCCAAGGAGATACACGCTGAGGTGACTGACTGGTTCATCAGCTCACTGCACAAGAAGGGTCAGCTGAATCAGATCACGACAATGCAGTTCTTCGATGAGAAGGCCGGTGTGTTTCTCAACGGCAGACAGGTCATCGGAAAGTGCCCTGTAGAGGGCTGCACCTCCGAGAAGGGCTACGCAGACGAATGCGATCTGGGTCACCAGTATATGCCGGAGAACCTCATTAACCCCGTCAGCACCCTGACCGGTGAGACTCCGACTATGAAGCCGGTCACCAACTGGTACTTCAAGCTCCGCGACTATGAGTCACTGATGAAGGAGTGGGTAGGTGAGCTCCAGAAGCGCAAGGACGTTCGTCCTGTAGTATGGAAGACTATCTCCGAATTTCTCAAGGCTCCGGTGATCTACGTTAAGCGTGAGTTCGAGGAGAAGTACAATGAGCTGAAAAGCTCTATGCCTGAGCACAACTACATCGAAGAGCCTAAAAAGCCTTCATTTACCATAGAATTCAGCACTCTTTCCGACTGCGATGAAGCCTGCCGCATACTCACTGAGAACGGCATACGCTACCGTACCGGAAAGACCCTCGTTCCATTCCGCCTTACCGGCAATATCGAATGGGGAGTTCCGGCACCTGTAATGGACGGCGTTGATGGTCTGACCGTATGGGTATGGCCGGAGTCACTGTGGGCTCCTATCTCATTCACTCAGACCTACCTGGAACAGTCCGGCAGATCCCGCGATGAATGGAAGGACTACTGGTGCAGCAAGGACGCTTCTGTATATCAGTTCATCGGTCAGGACAATATCTACTTCTACGGTATCGCTGAACCGGCTATGTGGATGGCTCAGCAGGAAAGTGAAAACAAGTCTGCTTCACCGGCTGACGGTGAGCTTCAGCTCCCGATAATCGTGGCAAATCACCACATTCTCTTCCTTGACAAGAAGGCATCAAGCTCCGGCGCAGTAAAGCCGCCAATGGCTGATGATCTGCTGAATTACTACACTCCCGAGCAGCTCCGTATGCACTGGCTGGGACTTGGTCTGGGTCAGCGTTCTGTCAGCTTCATGCCGAAGCCATTCAATCCTGATGCTGCTCCCGATGATGCAGATCCGGTAGTAAAGGACGGTCTGCTGCTTTCAAATGTATACAACAGAATGATACGTACTGCTTTCTATACAACTCAGAAGCTGTTTGACGGCGTTATGCCTTCACTTGCTCCTGAGGAGAAGTTCCTTGAGGAGGCTAAGAAGGCTGTACTGGAATACGAGCGTCATATGTCCAAGTTTGCTTTCCACCAGTGCACCTACGTTCTGGACAGCTATATCCGC
>CADBNS010000230.1 GCA_902796065.1 Ruminococcus flavefaciens | reverse complement strand
TGCCGGTTCAGATTCCAAACACTGCTCCCGAACTTTACGAAGACGGTAGTAATATGTCTTAATATTGATCCCGTTCTGAGCACAGTATGCTGTTACGGTCATACCGCTTTCCTGCTGTGCTTTGATCTGCTCCGTCCATTCCTGCAGCTGTACATCTCGCTTGACTGTGGTAATAGCTGTCGTTGTTTTCATTTCCGTATTCCTCCCGTGTATTATTTAGTCCAGTTTACTCCATAGACTATTTTAGATTCTCTAATTTAGTCTATGGAGCTGCTTAGACTTTATTATACATCAGATTCTTTTTGGGAGGAATACGTCCTTTATTTGACGCTTACGTTACTCTTCAACAGCCTCACGGTAACTGAAAAACAAATGAGCAAATTTCTTATTTCTCAGCACAAATGCGATAACTATGCTCAGTATCAAAGCAGCGAATCCGCAAAAATGGGAAAAGAAACCTAAAGAGAGCTTACCTGCAATAATTGCAAGAATAAAGTAAATAGGTTCCATTAACGAATATGATAAACCTGACAATGAAGTATCGTAATATGATATTCTGGTACTGAACAAGGAAGGGAATGATACAGCGATACAACAAGCTGCAAACGCCATAATTCCGTAGCCTATCATATGACCTTCATAAACCAGACAGCCAGCTTTTCTGAGAAGGATTATTTCTGCAATTACAAGTGCGATGCCGACAACAAAAGCAATAGCATAAACGAGCTTATGCATATTTACAAACAGTTCAGCTTTTTCGCGCAGGAGCATACCAAGCAGTATATAAGGCAGAGCGCGTGTAAACCAGTTTCCGGGAATATAGTTATAGCCTAAAACATTGAAGTGGATAAGTCCTGCGAATTCTCCTGTAAAGAGCATTAATATCATTAATGCTACGAGTACTGGTTTGTAGTACTTGAGCAGATTCAGCTTATCGGCAACATATATCAGAATATAAGCATAAAGCATTGCCTGAATAAACCATATGCAGCTTCCGATCGGTAAAAACCAAAGGTTCATGACAATGAAATTAAAAATAACGCGGCGTGAAATAACAACCGAAATATGCCCGAAAATACATACGGGGATATTGATAATGATGTATGCTATAAATAATAGTCCGAACCATAGAGCTGTCCTTTTTATCTTGTGCTTCATTTTTTCCAGACGCTCGTCTCTGTCAGCCGGCATAATAAAAAAACCAGAGAGAATAAAAAAAGCAGGTACGGCAAATCCGCTCAAAGCTGAGATGAATCCTGTTGGTTCAGGAAATCCGAAGTTCCAGAAGCTGACAAAAGCCATAAGTATAAATCTAAGGTATCCGGCACCCTGGCACGGTCTTTTGTTTTTATAGAATTCTTCTATATCATTTGTTTTCACATATTCCACCATCCTTTATCTGAATCATTGATCATTGAGTCATTCTCCTGCGGTTCCATAGGTCTGCTCAGCGTTCCGTACACATTATCCTGATGTACTTCCGTCTGTGAGTCCACAGTACGATTGATGTCAGCGATAGCATCGTCAACAGTTGTCTCGTTCATCTTACCGCCGGAAATACGGTAGATGCGGTTACAAAGCTTTAATGCCGCAGGACGATGAGTGGACAGAATAATCAGTCTGTCCGGATGACTTTTCATAATATTTTTGAGTACCTTTTCTTCGGTATCGAAATCAAGGGCGCTTGTAGCCTCATCGAGGAGCAGTATTGGTGAGCGTCTCAGCAATGCTCTTGCAATCGAAATACGCTGGGCCTGACCTTCTGAAAGACCTCTGCCGCGTTCACCAAGCATACTGTTTATACCTTCTGGCATTTTTTCGACAAACTCCCATGCACAGGCAAGTTTCAAGGCATTCTCTATGGACTCATCTGTTGCATCTTCATCGACCATACGCAGATTATCTGCAATAGTACCGGAAAACAGGGTATTACCCTGAGGGACATATGCAAAGAACCGGCGCAGATCTGAATTCATTGGGAATTCGTCACCTGAACCGCTTATAAGCTTAACGCTTCCACTCTGAACATCGAGCATACCAAGAAGCAGACGCAGGAATGTAGTCTTTCCTCCGCCTGATTCAGCCAGTACTGCGACTATTTCACCAGATGACGCAATAAAGTCAGCGTTTTCATAAATGTTACTGTCTTCGTTATAGCCAAATGAAATATCAGAAAGGCTGACTGTAATACCCTTTCCGGACTGTTCAGCGAGCAGAGCAGCTTTTTCCTCGTCATGTTCTTCGCGGGGCAGATCCATGAGTTCTCTGATCCTGTGAGCGGAAACAGATGAATTCAGCATTCCGGGGATAGTACCCACGAGGCTGTTGAATCGTGAAGAAAGAGCAGATCGCTGCTGTAAAAAGAATGTCATGTCACCATACATGATCTTACCAGTCCAAAGGCGATAGAGGCAGTAACCGAAAGCAGCCATGGAGACGCCTGTCGTTACGATGGTAAGCAGGATATTCGACTTGATCTCAAAGCGGTTGTAATCAAGATTGAATTTCTTGTACCGCTGCTGCCATTCGCGGAGTTTTTTTGAGTAATAGCCGAAAATACCGAATGATTTTATCATATCGAAATTATAGAAGGTCTCCATCTCAAAGCTCATCATCTTTGAGTTGAGTTCGAGTACACGTTTGCGGTATTCTTTCATGCGGCGCATGATGAAGCGGCTCATTCCGAGCAGGAAGGGAGCTGAAAGAAACGCAATGAGTGCCATAACTATATCCATTCTGCACAGCACTACAAATGTGGCAATAAAGGTATAGATATTAATGATAAGATTGGGTATCCAGTTGATGGCATTTGAGGCTATGGTACCGACATCGCCGTTGAATCGGTTGAGCAGGTCGCCGCTGGGATAGCTGCTCAGTTCCTTCCATCTGGCGTCCATGATGCGGTCGAAGATACCTGCCTGAATATCGTTGTTTACGTAGATAGATATACGGGTGAAAACATAGCTGTTGATACTTGAAAGAGCGAGTGAGAAAACGGTCATTCCCAGCATTACAGCTACGAGGAACCACAGCTTTTCGTGCTGTTGTCCGACGACGATATTGATCAGTATACGGCTGACGTAAGCCGTACCGATGGAAACCGTGGAACCGAAGATACCGACTAATACGTAGAATAAAACTACCTTGCGGTATTTTTTTGAATAGCTGAAGATCCACTTCCAGTCATCGATGAATTCCCTGATAGTGCCATCATGCAGGCTGTTCCAGAGAGTCTGAACGGAGTCATTGCGGAACAGCTTGTTGATACCTGTGTAAACTATTTCTTTTTCCTTATTTTCATTCATATGATGTTATCTTTCAGGGCAGTACCTGCGCAAAGCGCCTCATAAGCAGTAAAAGCGGCATCAGGCTGCATATTGCATTTAAGGCGGTAAAGCGGAACACGGCTGCCCAGCTTTCTTATAAGTTGGAGTATGTTTTCAAGTTTCTGTTTATCGTTTGGGCGATAGGTCTGCTGTATAAAGAGTGGGAGCACCTGTGGCAGCGGTATCTTAACGATGCTGTTATCGATACCTCTTTCGAGGAACACGATACCGCAAAGCTCCACGCCCGTATTTTTCTGCATACCCTCCTTACCGGCCCAAGGGGTGCCGTAGACGGTCACTTTATCGCCGATATGGATAAGCGGCTTATCGCCGTTGACCACATAGCTTCCGGCGATATTATCCAGCCAGAGGCGAATATGCGTAGTTTTACCCGTACCTGAGGACGCGGTGAAGAGGAATGCTTTTTCACCTTCTGCGATCACAGCGCCGTGCATCAGGAAAGTACCGAACTCCGGCATTTTGTCTGCGATCTTACGGTATACCGCAAGAGTTTCAAGGTAGCTGTCGGGGTAATCCACGGGGACGATACCTTCCGTCAGAGCTTCCTGAATATTCTTCTGACGCTCGAATTCAATGTCGGAAGGCTCAGTAGCGATACAGAAATCGGGGGTATCGTCGGTGAGATAATCGCGGCAGAGAGAGTATACTTCATCATAAATGCTGTTTATGGAAATATTCATTTCCGCCAGTCGTATAGTAAAAATCATTATCACACCGTCCCTTTTATAACTCTTCTTGCTATTCTGCGGAGCTTCCGCATAAAGCCAAGAACGACAAAGCGAACTCTGTAGGGTTTGCACCAGAGCCTTTCATACAGGCTGTATCGCAAGCCGCTGAGCTTTATAGGCTTACCGTTGCGCTGTGCAGATGCGACTACGCCGAGAATATTCTCAGCAGGCACAATATCCGCATCAATGCAGTTATCGCCGATAATCGTGTAATTGCCGTTTTTGGGCTTACCGATGATCCTGTGCAGGACGAACTGTTCATTTTTGACAGGGGAGTAGCGTTTGAAAAGCACAATATCGAGGTCTTTCAGTTCATCGGGATCACATTTCTTAACGACGATGGCATCGGTATCGGCGTGAAAAAGGGGGCGCATACTGACACCCTTGATCGTAAAAGTCACCTTGCCTGTCCGATCCAGTACCTGTTCATGAGTGCTTGGGTTCATTCCTTGAGAAGCCCCTCTCTGTTCAGTTTATTGAGAACATCAGCGATACCGTTGCCGATCTCATCATCAGCAGCATCGGGATATTTCTTCTTCATTTCCGCCATAATAGCCTCAGGCGTGGTCTCTTCAGCCAGCAGCCTGACTATATCAGCTGCGGATTCATTGAGCTGGAGCATACCGTGAAAGTTTGCACTGTCCTCACCGACTGCGACTGCTGACCATTCTCCATCCATTTCCATTACTGCCATTTCAACTGCAAGTTTCATACTATACCTCCATAAAAAAATTGCAGCCGTGAGCACAGCCCACAGCTGCAAGCAGCTTGTTTGTTATTACTGTTTTCTGAATCTTCCGTCAACGAAAAGATAGTTGCCGCTATAATTACTGTTTCTGACTCCGGTTTCAAAATTACCAGATACATTAGCTTCAATTTTAAAAAGATTTTTAACGCTTGTATTATTCGAACCATTGTCCACCAGAGTAGATTCAGAATAGCCATCAGCGTTTAATGCAGCTAATACAGCGTTAACAGCACTACTATCTGTTAAAGTGAATGCTTGATTCTTGTAATTAACAACACCATTTTTAGCCTCACCATCACCAAATTTGCTAAGACTGAGAGTGTCACCGCTTGCGACAATAATGTCGTTTTCATTAAAACGAACAACCTTCATTTCAGGGGTCGACATTTTCATACAAAATACCTCCTTGGTTAAAGCGCTCGTATTATAGGGCGCTTTATGTGAATAATGTTTTCATCCTTGTCCCTGTAAGGATAGTATAATTATATCATATATTTATTATATATGCAAGGATATAATAATTTTTTGTAACATTTTATATCTTAGCAGGCGATTTTGTATCTACGGTTTGGTCGTTATGGAGAAAAGTAATATTACTAAAAGGAAATATTTGCATGGATTCGACATAATGCATAAACTCATTGCTGATTGCTTTCGCAAGTTTCATACTATACCTCCATAAAAAATTGCAGCCGTGAGCACAGCCCACAGCTGCAAGCAGCTTGTTTGTTATTACTGTTTCATGAACAATCCGTCAATGAAAAGATAGTTGCCATTCCATTTATTATCTTCAATTCCGCTATTTACTTCTTTATCAAGAATAAACTCCACTTTAAAGGGACTTGAATCTGGTTTACGTATTTCAGTAGAAGAATCATGACCCGCTGCATTTAAAGCAGCCATTACAGCGTTAACAGCACTACTATCTGTTAAAGTGAATACTTGATTCTTGTAATTAACAACACCATTTTTAGCCTGACCATCACCCATTTTGCTAAGACTGAGAGTGTCACCGCTTGCGACAATAATGTCGTTTTCATTAAAACGAACAACCTTCATTTCAGGGGTTGCCATTCTCATACGAATACCTCCATTCGATTAAAGCTGCCTGTAAAAAACAGGTGCATAATACAAAATATTTTTTCATCCTTTCCCCGAAAGGATATTTTAATTATATCATGTACACATTGTTTAATCAAGTGTTTATAATTTTTTTGTAACATTTAATATCTTAGCAGGCGATTTTGTGTCTACAGTTTGGTCGTTATGGAGAAAAATAATATTACTAAAAGGAAATATTTGCATGGATTCGACATAATGCATAAACTCATTGCTGAATATGATGTAATATGTCATTATCAATGGCAATTAACCCACATGAAAGGCGGAATAACATGAAGGAATACTGTATGTATCTGCGAAAATCCAGAGCGGATATGGAGGCAGAAATGCGCGGAGAGGGTGAGACACTGGCGCGTCATCAGAATATGCTCACGGAGCTTGCAGCGAAGCAGGCATTGAACGTAGTAAGGATCTACAGGGAGATAGTCAGCGGAGATAGCATATCTGCCCGTCCGCAGATGCAGGCGCTGCTGGCAGATGTGACAGAAGGGAGGTATGAGGGGGTGCTGGTAGTTGAGATAGAGCGCCTTGCCCGTGGTGATAC
Organism: Ruminococcus flavefaciens; assembly: GCA_902796065.1. Taxonomy (GTDB): domain Bacteria; phylum Bacillota; class Clostridia; order Oscillospirales; family Ruminococcaceae; genus Ruminococcus; species Ruminococcus flavefaciens_X. The sequence goes on along the minus strand of CADBNS010000230.1, from coordinate 8,434 downwards.
CATAGATCAGGGGATCGTGGCGCAGGCGTTCCGTGAGTCCTCCACGAAGATAGTTACACCTGCTAAGACCTACGATCCGGACAATGAATTCGATGAGGAATACTTTGAGTTCTCACTGTTCATGAGCCGCCGTGAGTATAAGACTATCAAGCGCCGTATGCAGAGCGGCAGGCTGGCTTCCGTCAAGGAGGGCAACTACATCGGCACTTCCGCACCCTACGGCTACCGCAAGATCAGTCCCGCGCCGAAGGTGCATACCCTTGAGGCGGTACCGGAGGAGGCTGAGACAGTCCGGCTGATATACCGGCTCTACCTTGACGGACACGGTTGCAGATACATAGCAGGTGAGCTGAACCGTATGGGGATCAGTCCGCAAAGGAGCCGCTGCTGGGAGTACCCAAGCATCAGGAAGATACTGGCGAATCCGCTGTACTGCGGAAAGGTCGGCTGGAAGACCAGAACGAACGGAGATACGCTGTATCAGGGAATCCATGAGCCGATAATCAGTGAGGATATTTACAATGCAGTCCGGCAGAAGAGGCGCACCGATCCGGCAGCCCAGCTGCATTCCGGCGCAAAGCTGCTGAATTACTATCACAACATACTCTACTGCCGGAACTGCGGTCATCAGCTGAAACGCCGAGCAGTCGCCGGCAGCGGCCGTGAGTACATTCTGTGTACCTGCAGGGAGTGTCAGGGAAAGACTGTAAGCTCCGCGATGGAGGTGATCGATGAGGCGGTTATTGCTGCAATGAGATACCGTATCGGCAAGCTCACGACACTGAAATGCAGCGGTATACGCGGAAAGGAGATCGAGCCGGATAAAACGGCGCTGCTGCTGGCGGAGCTGGAAAAGGCTAAGCGCCAGCTGAACAGGCTCTACGATCTGCTGGAACAGGGAGTATATGATGCCAAAACCTTCCGTGAGCGGTCAGGTATAGTCAATGAGAAGATCAGTGCACTGGAAACGGCGGTCAGTGAGGCAGAAAGCAGTCAGGAGCCGCCGCCGCTGCCGGATACGGCTGTTTTCCGGCTTGAGGACGTTATCGGTGACTTCCCCGAATCCTGCCCTGAGGATAAAAACAGACTGCTCCGCGCGGTATTCGGTAAGATATACTACAACAAGTCGCGGCGTATGTGCAGATCCGGAGAGTATACCGACCTTACACTGACTGCGGAATTCCTATGACAGCGTATGTACAACAGCGATACGATAATTTTTTCTCATACTGCCACATAGTTTAGCTCCTTTCCCACGGCCACGGATCATCGATCCAGTCCCAGTGCTGAGTATTGCTGTTATGCTCCGGAACAAGCGGACCGAACCGGTTGGTGTAGTCGTTTACTGCATTGCTGTGGAGCTGTTTGTATTTGCTGAACATAGCCAGAGCGCGGCGGCAATTGGGGTGAGTGTCAAGGTAGAGGTTGAGTTCCTTGAGGGTAAAAGCGTACTGGCGGATACGGTCAAGAAGCATATTGCGGTCGTTCATCTTGAGCCTCCCTTCGAGAACGGGAACACAAGGTCAGGGAAGAGAGTACCTGACCGGAGCGCATCTTCGGGGTTATGGGTATCGTTCCACTGCTGGAAGGGTACATAAGCCATAGCGAGTGGAGTCTGAGCCGGAAATCTGCTCATTTCGCCTGTACCGTCCGCAGGTTTGCGGCTTTTTTCTTCTGTCAGGACCATATTTTCCCGCTCAAGCAGGATCAGTCCGTCTATATCATCGAACATATTGAGGTTCATGTGTCGTTCCTCCTTTCCGGCAGGGGCGTAAAGCTGTTCGCCTCTGCACGTTATATAATATTCCTATGCGGGAAAAATGTGATTTTCCGATTGACAGCGACCCCATATGCTGATATAATAATAAAGCAATAAAGTTCTATGAAACGGAAAAGAAGGATAGTAAATGAAAAGAGTTATGACGATACAGGATATATCATGCATAGGAAAGTGTTCACTGACTGTGGCACTTCCTGTCATATCTGCAATGGGCGTGGAGACAGCGGTTATCCCGACTGCCGTGCTTTCAACTCACACAGGCGGCTTCAAGGACTACACCTTCCGCGACCTGACCAGTGACATTCCCGCTATCGCTGAGCACTGGAATACCCTGGGTATGCGCTTTGACGGTATGTATACCGGTTATCTTGGTTCTATCGAGCAGATAAAGATAGTATCTGATATTTTTGATATGTTCAGTACGAAGGATAATTTCATTGTTGTTGACCCGGCTATGGCTGACAGCGGCAGGCTCTATGTGGGATTTACAGATGCATTTGTAGCAGAGATGAAAAAGCTCTGCGCAAAGGCTGACTATATCATTCCGAATATGACAGAAGCCTGTTTTATGCTTGGTCAGGAATACTCACCGTGTCAGACTGAGGGATCGGTCAAGGAGATGCTGAAACGGTTGACTGAGCTGGGCTGTCCCACACCGGTGCTTACGGGAGTACGCTTTGATGATAAGTCCCACGGTGCGGCATTGTACGACTCTGTCCATGAGCACTTCTATTTCTCATTCCGGGAGCACGTTGAACGTACTGTTCACGGTACCGGCGATATATTCGCAAGTGTGTTCACCGGAGCAGTCACCTTAGGCAAGAGCCTTGAGCAGGCGCTTAATATCTCCGTGAATTATACAGCCGACTGCATTCAGGCAACTCTGCCGTATGCCGATGAGTACTGGTACGGCACCTGTTTTGAGTCCTGTCTTGGAAAGCTCATAGACTACACACGGAATACCTGATACCATAATTTTCCGCTGATTATCCTCTGGTATGCCGTGCCATAATAATATCACCATTCATTTTCAGGGAGTGATATTATTTATGGCTTACAACAAAGTTGTCATATCCGGAATAAACACATCAGAGCTGACGGTTCTGCGGGAGAGCGAGAAAATGGAGCTTCTGCGGCAGATAAAAGAGACCGGAAGCAAGGAAGCCCGTGACAAACTGATAAAGGGAAATCTGCGCCTTGTGCTCAGCGTGATACAGCGCTTTACCGGCAGGGGAGAGGATGTAGATGACCTGTTCCAGATAGGCGTTGTGGGTCTTATCAAAGCTATCGATAACTTTGACCTCAGCAAGGAGGTGCGGTTCTCGACGTATTGTGTACCTATGATAACCGGTGAGCTTCGCAGGCATCTGCGGGATTACAGCCATGTTAAGGTCAGCCGTTCTATGAGGGATCTGGCATACAAGGCGATACAGGCGAAGGAGAAGCTGGTGCTGAAGCTCCAGCGTGAGCCGACTGTGGAGGAGATAGCAGCTGAGGTAGGGGAGAAACGCGCAGATATAGTTATCGCCCTTGAAAGCATATCCGACCCGATTTCCCTGTATGAGCCGGTGTATACCGACTCCGATGATACTCTGTATATCATGGACCAGATAGGCGATAAGAACGATGTGGAAAGCTGGATGGATGAGCTGACTATCCGCGATGCCATCAGTCAGCTGGGTGAGCGCGAACGTAATATCATTTACCTGCGGTTCATGCGTGGCAAGACACAAACTGAGGTCGCCGATGAGATAGGCATTTCTCAGGCGCAGGTCTCAAGGCTGGAGAAAAACGCTATCCGCCGCATCAAAAGCAGCGTGGAATAAAAAATGGGCACTGTCAGATGACAGTGCCTTTTCTATATCAGACATCAGGTGCAGATGAATAATAATAAATCCTTGCGTTTTATTCGGAATTGATGTATAATAGTATAAGTATATTTTGTAAGGAGCATATGCATATGATCTATAACAACATTCTTGAAGCTATGGGACATACACCTATGATCAGGCTTAACCGCATGAATAAGCCGGGAAATGCGGATGTACTGGTCAAGTTTGAGGGTCTGAACGTCGGCGGTTCTATCAAGACACGCACCGCGTACAACATGATACGCCACGCTGAGCAGGAAGGACTTATCACAAAGGATACCATAATTGTTGAGCCTACAAGCGGCAATCAGGGAATCGGACTTGCACTGGTGGGAGCAGTAAGAGGCTATCGTACAATCATCATCATGCCTGATTCAGTCAGTGAGGAGCGCAGAAAGCTGGTAAACCACTACGGAGCAGAGGTCATTCTGATTCATGATGACGGAGATATAGGCAAGTGCATAGAGGAGTGCCTGAATACTGCACTGAGAATGGCTGAGGAGGACAAGAACGTGTTTGTTCCGCAGCAGTTTGCCAATATTAATAATGTCGGCGCACACAAGTACCACACTGCTCTGGAGATACTGGAACAGACAGCTGTCAAGATCGACGGATTCTGCTCCGGAATCGGCACAGGCGGCACGATCACCGGCATTGGTGAGGCACTGAGGGCGCAGTATCCTGATATTGAGATATGGGCAGTTGAGCCTGAGAATGCGGCAATACTTGCCGGCGGAAACATCGGAACACATCTTCAGATGGGAATCGGCGACGGTATCATTCCTGACATTCTCAACCAGAGGATCTACGATAATATCTACATCGTTACAGATGAGGAGGCGATCCGTACAGCAAAGGATCTTGCTGAAAAAGAGGGTATCATGTGCGGGATCTCCAGCGGAACGAACGTTGCAGCAGCATTGAAAATGGCTGAAAAGCTGGGACCGGGCAAGACTGTAGTAACAATTCTTCCGGACACAGCTGAGCGTTATTTCTCAACACCGCTGTTTGAGGACTGATAAACAAAAAAGCGCCTGAGAGCTTGGGCAAAAGCTCTCAGGCATTTTTTGTCATGACTGAATGATCTCGTCGAGGGTAACACCGACTATGGCATTAGTACGGTAGGTTATCTCGTTTTCGCCTACCTTGTACAGCATAAAAGATTTGCCGTCCTTAGTTTCGTAGTAGGTCTTGTTATCGTTCTTGCCGACCTGAACGCATCCGTATTCAGTAAGGGTATTGTGTACAGTTTTGTGGTCGCGTGTGAGAACGATGTCGGCAACGTTCTTGTCGCAGTAATCCGGAACATAGTAGACATTCGCATCGTCAGTAAGGCAGTTGACGGAGTAGATGTCTTTGATGTTCAGATCGAGAGCTGCAACTTTGAGGAAGTCCTTGCCGGAGGTATACCTGAATGAATCAAGTGAGTAGATAGTCATGTCAGCGTACATGAAAGCAGCCATGAACAATAGTAAGGCGAGAATTAAGAGAAGTATCCTCAGTCGTTTTTTGGTTTGCATATTTATCGATCCCCCTTAATTAAATTGTAGTATTATTATATCATATATTACGACACGTGTCAATATTTTTTGTTCGTCGAATTTAACATAATTGAAGCACGATTACAAATGTACTGTATACAGTATTTACTAATGATATATTCTTAACGTTCATATGACCATATAAAATGTCATATGAAATTATTATATTGGGAGCAAATAGATAAAAAAACCGGCTGATTACGGCAATTTTCCATAATCAACCGGCATTATATTATTATTCAGTAAGCGCTATTATTTAACAATAAGTGGGAGCTTATCAATATCCTTAGTATCAAGTCTCTGTACAGCAAGTGAATCGTTTGCTGTGATTCCATCACCTGGATTATAGCAGTCAGCATTGAGTAAGCCCTGTTCTGTAAGCGGGTACTTTGTCTCGTTTACAACATACTGGAGGATAGCCAGTGCATCGCTGAGTGTAACCTTGTTATCGCAGTTAGCATCACCGTACATGGAAACCTTGTTGTTTACCGGTTCAACGGAATCGTTATTCTGCTGCTCAGTAACCTTCACCACGGTTGTTTCAGCGGCAACTGTTGTTACCTTGTCAGCAACAGTAGTGGTTGTGCCCTTATTAGAAGTTGCAGCCTTAGTAGTTGTTACCTTAGGTGCAGCAGTTGTAGTAGGCTGCTCCTCAGGAACTGAACCGTCAGGCTCGATACCGCCTACGAGAACGCCGTCATCGTAAACGCAGATGTGTTCATTGAGCACCTCCGGAGGATCGGAAACAGCGAAGAAGTCATCGTCCTTACCGATCTTCAGAGTATCATAGCTCCAGTCGTTCTTAGGATCCCACTTGTCGCCGTAGTAGAAGCCTACCTTGAACTGGTACTTCTTACCGGAGTTAGCGATAGTGTAGCCGTCCCAAGCGATGTCAACGTAGTAGGTGTTCTCCTTGCCCTCGTACTTGAAAGGACCGGAGCAGATACCGTCAGCATCTTCGACCTCAGCGTGAGACTGGTCGTAGAGCTCGCTTGCCTCAACCTTCTTGATGTCAGCGATCTCAGAAGTATCGAAGAAGTATCTTACAGAGATCTTGCTTGAAGGCTTGGAAGATCCGGATAATACCTTGAAAGATACCTTAGTAACGCCGGCACCCTCAGCATTGAGGTCATCAACGCCGATAGCCTCTACCCAGTAACCTGTATTGCTGTTCTCATCGTTAGGGTCAACGACCTCAACAGGCGGGAAGTCAGCAGTAGGAGCCATATCGTCAGTGCCGAAGAAGTGATAAAGACCTGCACAAGCGCCTACGAAAGCAGCATTGTAGTCGATAGTAACTTCGTTGTAGACCCAGTCATTAGTAGTATCGCGGTGCTTATCGCTTCCGTCAGGACCGCCGGCAAGAGCGCCCCAGAGAACGTGTCTCTGCTCGCGGGGATCTTCAGCCATGAGGAGTCCGGATGCAGCACGGTGGTGAGGATACTTGACAGTTTTCTCGTTATATCCGCAGATATAGCAGCGGTCAAGGGGGTTATTGCCCATGATGTACTGCATCTGCTTAGCAGCCCATTCGGAACGCTCACCGGGCTTGCCATCGTTAGTATACTTATCATAGAGCATCAGTATGAGCTGCATTGCAGTATTGTAACGGCATGAACCCCACTGATTGAGGAAAGCGTAACCGCCGGGAGTCTCAAGAGCCTTCCATGTCTTGAAGCACTTGCCGAGGCAGTCATCGTCCCAGAAGTTATCGAAAACGTACTGATTTTTGCCCTGAGCATCACGGATCTTCTGAACGAGATCCAGTTCAGGATGCTCCTGATTTATGATAGCCCACATTGTAGCGGCGCCGCTCCACATATCGTTCCAGCAGTAGCACCAGCCTGAAGGAGCATAGTAGTCGAAAATTTTAACAGCGTAGTCGAAAACTGAAGCATCGCCGGTAGCCTTATACATCCAGGCAGCAGCCCAGCACCAGTCATCTTCCCACTTGGAAGAGCCATAGAAAGCTCTTGGTCCGTCAGCGTTATCTGAAAGCTGCTTCTCATTGTCGTTAGCGAACTTCCAGAGAGCCTTAGCGTAGTCAAGGGACTTCTCAGCGTAATCCGTGTCAGTGTCCTTGAAGTTGAGGTAGTTGATAGCAAGAGAAGCGCAAGCAGAAACGACGTAATCTGTCTGCGGCTTGTCAGCGGTGAGGAACCATGCAGGACGCACCATTGAGTCTACTTCAGGAGCTTCCCATACAGCATGGTCAATGCCGCCCTCGCCGACCTGATAGCAGTGTGCGATAACAGTACCGTCCTCATCGCGGAAAGTACACTTCATGAGGTAATCATTGAAGTAACGGAGAATGGTTTCGATGTGATCGTCCTGATGAGTCTTTTCGTAAGAATCACGGAACTCATAGTATCCCCAGCCAAGAGTAGCTGCGGAATAGTTCTCAGGCATACCGAACTCAACGTGGTCACCGGCATCGTGGAAGCCGCCTGCAACGTCGATGGTACCGTCGCCGTCAGGATCGAGTATATCCTTATACTTGTCCATGAACGCCTGAGAAAGGTTGGTACCGCCCTTGGACTTGGAATCCTTCTCATCCCATGGCTGCATCGGAACATGAGCATCATAGGTATGACAGTCGCTTCGCCAAGACAGGCGGTTGTTTTCATCTACGTCAGTACCGCACATATTTGCGTCATAGAAGTAGATGGAGTACTGCAATGCGCGTGCGTAATCATATTCCACGCCTGAGTTTTCTACAGTGCAGTCGGCAGAGTTACCGATCATGTAGTTAACAGGAGCAGAAGTGACCGCCATAGTAGCACACATCAGTGCAGCAGCGATTTTCTTTGCTTTAAGCATGATTTATCCCTCCATAAGTAATTGAAGTATATGTGTGTGATACATATTATAAAGGAAAACCGCAGATGCGACAGCACGGAATTCCCAATATGCACTTATATAATAACATATATAAAAGTAAAAATCAAGTCAAATATAGCGATTTTGATAAAAACAGACTATAAATAGCTGAATAAATGGTAAGAAAGATGATAGGTAAAACAAGAATGAGAAACGGATGTTAGGAGAGTGGACAAAATAGACAATATGATACGCAAAATCGGGATTCTTTTCTATTTGACAAATGATGACAAAGATGCTATAATAATAAAGCACTCAGGGAGGGCAAGCGAAAAAGTAAAGCGGAAAGCTTCGGGAGAAGCGAAAAAGAAGTTTGAAAAAAGAGCTTGACAAACCGAAGAGAGTGTGATATAATAATAAAG
>CADBNS010000229.1 GCA_902796065.1 Ruminococcus flavefaciens | reverse complement strand
GCCCACATAGCGGAGGTATAAGCGGAGATGAATACAGCGATAAGGCAGAGTAAGATACCGGCGATCAAAACGAACGGGTAAACAAAGAACTCGATCCTCGGGAAACCGGAGCGGTGCAGTGAGCCGAAAACGAACTTACCTGCAGCGATCGACAGCAGAACGCCAGCCGGAACAGCAGTAAGGGAATAGAACAGACCCTCAGCCAGAACGAGAACGGCTATCTGTCGTTTAGAAGCGCCCATTACTCGCAGAGAAGCGAACTGTCTGCTTCTTTCCTGCACAGAGATCTCGAAGGCATTATCGATAACGAAGCGTGAGAAGAACCAGAGGATCATTAAAATGATAAGGAACAGAGAGATATACATCACCAGTGAAGCAACAGCTCTGACGCTTCTGAGGTTAGCTGCGAGGACGACATCATTTTCGCCGAATCCTTCAGTGGTCTTGCTGAGGTAGTAGTAATTCTCGCCATCGAAGCCGAGGTCATTGATCAGTTCGATAACAGCCTTATCGTAGTCATAGTCCTGATCGAGGACAAAAGCAGCAGTAATGGCAGGAGATTCTTTTCTGACCAGCTCATCATTACCGAGAGCAGCGATAGAAGGGCCGCCGTCCTTGCTGATACCGCACATATCCAGTACCAGTCTTTTACTTGATGAACGCATCGATGATGCTTTATTGAATCCAGCGATAGTGATCGAAAGGGTGACAGGCTCACCGGATTTTTCCGGAGTGAGTTTCAATTCTGACACATCGAGGAATCTCTGCATGAGAGCGGCTTTTTTCAAGGTATGAAGCTCCTTGCCATCGGGAACGCTGACATTATCCTCTTCGCCTTCGATAGCGAAGTATTCGCCGTTATCCTCGGAGTTGAACTCATCTATCTTACTGCGCAGCGCCTTCATGAGCTGAGAGGACTCATCGAAAGGATACACAGCCGGAGTGATAGTAATAGTTAACCTGTCGCCGACATCATAACCGAGATCATGTATCCAGTAAGGCAGCACAGCAGAATCAGCCGGTCCCTCCTGGACCTTATCGACGACGTTAGTATCATCATACACAAAACGGCCGAACAGATCCGGATCACCGAGGTACTTGTTCTGAGAGACATTTTCTGAGTGGATGACCCTGCCGTTATCGAAGCTAAGATCGAAGAAGCTGATAGTATCATCGCTATAAATATCAAACATATCATAGTTAAGGCTATAGGAGTAATACATTTTATCTACGCGGATATTTTCGGAAGCAGCAATAGCCGCAGCGTCGGAGTTATTGAATTTAGAAGACTTACCGTTATTGCAGTCCGCCATAGCATTACCCAGCTGAACCTCCCACAGCCCCTCATCATAGATCACCTCATTACGCACAGAGTGGATAGTACTTGTAACATAGACGAGGAAGAGATTGAGGATAAAAACGGAGATAAGGATGCAGATAAACATAAGGGAACTGCGGAGTTTCTGCCTGCGGATATATTTCAGGGCAAGAGAAAAGAGCTGTTTCATTACAAAGTCCCCTCACTTTCGGTGAGAACGCCGTCCTTCATACAGAGAATGCGGTCAGCCTGAGAAGCGATAGCGCCGTCATGGGTAATAAGTACGAGAGTCTGGTTATATTTTCTGATTGAGTTTTTAAGGATAGAGATAATTTCGCGGCTGTTTTTGCTGTCGAGGTTACCGGTAGGCTCATCGGCGAGGATAAGTTCGGGTCTGTGGATAAGGGCGCGTGCAAAAGCGACGCGCTGCTGCTGACCGCCGGATAGCTCATGTGGGAAATTCTTGCGTTTAGAAGAAAGGCCGGTAAGTTCGAGGAGCTCATCGAGGAATTTGAGATCCGGCGGAGTATTATCGAGGTTCATGGGAAGGACGATATTCTCCTCGACATTGAGAACGGGAATGAGGTTATAGTTCTGGAAGATGATACCGAGGTTACGTCTGCGATAGACGGATAGACCGGCATCATTCAGAGAAGTAATCTCATTGCCGCAGGAGAGTATCTTACCGGAGTCCACAGTATCGAGGGCACCGAGAGCGTTAAGCAAGGTAGTTTTACCGCTGCCGCTCTCGCCGGTAACAGCAACGAATTCTCCGCGTTTTACTTCAAGGGAAACGTTATCGAGAGCGAAAACGGCGGTATCGCCCTCGCCATATTTTTTAACAAGGTTATCAGCCTTAATAATGAAATCACAGTCCATAGTACAGACCTCCTTATTGATGTTGATATAATTATAGCCCACTAATCTTACAGTAAAGTTACACAAACAAAAAAGGAGACAAAAAAAGTCTCCTTTTCAACAAATCACTTTTCCAGATTACGGATATAATGGAACAGATACTGCTGGGCGATACCTGCATTTTCTGCGGCGAACTCGGGGAAACCGGCGGGGTAGTATTCAGCGAGTACACGTTTTATCCACACATCTTTCGGGAACGCCTCCGTGCGGTACATACCGAAGAGGAGGACGCACTCCGCGACTTTGGGACCCACGCCCTTTATCTCCATAAGAGCCTTACGTGCCTCATCGATGGGAGCCTTAGCAACAGCGGATAGGTCGGTCTTACCGGAAGCCACACGTTCAGCGGCATCGCAGATATACTTAGCGCGGAAGCCGCTTCTCAGGTAGGCGAGGCTGTCGGGAGTTTCCGCAGCGAGCTGGGCAGCTGTGGGGAATTTCCCGTCATAGTGTTCACAGAGGCGGTCGATGATGCCTTTGATGCGGGGAATATTGTTATTCTGGGAAATAATGAAGGAAACGAGGCATTCCCAGCTATCCTGTTTCAGCAAGCGGATACCGCCGGCGAAAGCGCAGGCTTTTTTGAGGGTATCGTCATCGGAGAACAGTTTTTTGAGAGCGGAATAGTCGGTAGAGAAATCGAAATATTCGGACCATTTGCTGAGGAAATCCTGTTCAGAGGTATCATGGAAAATGAACTCCCCTTTTCGTGTCTGAGATACGGTGAGCCTATCATTAAGGAAGCAGCCGGAATAAGTACACTGGTGGACCGAATCGATTTTTTTCCAGCGGAAGGCCTGACCGCAGTCGAGGGTCTCATCGAGGTCGAGGTCAGGTTCAGAAACGATAATATCATTGCCTTTGACAGAATACTTCATAATAAACTCCTTTACAGCTGACTGAAGAACAAATTCAGGCAACACAAAATAGTACTTGATTTTTCTATTCAATTATACTAAAATAAAAGGAGAAATACAAGAGTAAGGACTGATTTTCTTGAAAAAAAAGATATTAAGTATTACCGCAGCCATATTACTTGCAATATCATTTTCCGGATGCAGCAAAAGCAGCGAAGCAGAGCCGGAGAGTTCAGAATATACACCGGTATCCACCCACGCAGCACCTGCAACAGAGCCTCCGACGGAAATGCCCACACAGCCGCCGGCAGACAGCATAACACCGCAGGAAGGGGTATATGTATACGACCAGTCCGGCATATTCAGTGATGAAGAGGAGGCTGAGCTGAACGAATATATGTCGGAGCTATACAGCGGATACCTGCTGAATCCGGCAGTAGTCACCATCGACCATCTTGGCGGAGCGATGCCGTACACATACGTAACAGAGCTGTATAACACCATATATTCCGGCAAAGGAAGCGGAATAATACTGCTCATCAACAACGATACATACACCGACAGTATGTACCGCACAGGCAGCTGCAATGTATTCATAACCGACGAAGAGGAGCGCAAGGCGTTCTATCTTGCAACACAGGACATGATGTCCGGAGGCTATATCAAGGCAGTCAGGAGCCTTATGGCGCTGGCGGAGCAGTGTCCGCAGCACGTTTTTGACAACATAAACTGCCTTAGTACGGACGATGCAAGAAGACTGGACAGTGAACTTGCAGGCTGTAAGGAGGAGGTATCCCTGCTGATAACCTCCAACGGAACTGAGACTTCCAACAGTGATATATGCCGGCAGTACTGCAAAAGGAAGTATCCGGAGGATAATGGGTACATGATAATGATAGATACAGTATCAAAATCTGTAATGATCGAGTCGGGAAAGGATATTCCGGCTGATATGAAGAAGGCACTGGACTCTGCAAAGGCAGCTGCGGAGAAAGAAAACTATATTGAGGCTGCGGAGGCGGTCATCACCGTACTATGACCGATTTTCACCAGATTTTCATCATTCTGTCATAATCGTAAACTGCCCCTGCGCACAGCACAGATAACTCCCGTCATTTACTGCTGACGGGAGTTTTTTTATGCATATTCTTCTCAAAAAACGCATACAATAGTATGGTGTGCGCACAAAAAAGCAGTTTTACTCTGTGAAAACCGTAGTTATCCACAGCGTTGACTTTTTTCACGGATATGGTATAATTATATAAACCCGACAAAATAATAGTTACTGAAAGGATGTGTTATACTATGAGCGAAATGGATTTCCTTATTGAAAATATGCAGAATCTTCCGGCGATCGTGGACAGTCCGCCATCTGTGCAGGAGAAATTCGCGGAAACGTTCATTGAATTCATGGAGCTTTCCCATCTCTATGAATCGGCTATAGAAGTTGTAAAGACCTATCTTAATAATGTGGACGGAGAATTCAGCGTCAAATTCCAGCGCAACCCTATACATAATATAGAAAGCCGCCTTAAATCCGCTGATTCCATTGTGGGCAAGCTCCAGAAAAAGGGACTCCCCCTGACGCCCGAATCCGCACGGAAAAACCTTCTCGACCTTGCCGGTATACGTGTCACCTGCTACTACATCAGCGATATTTACGCCATCGCAGATATGCTCCGCCGCAGAGATGACTTCGTTATCATCAAGCAGAAGGACTATATCAAACACCCCAAAAAAAGCGGCTACAGAAGCTATCATATGATAGTCAACGTACCTGTTCACCTCTCCACACGCAAGCAGTACGCTCCTGTTGAGATACAGATACGCACCATAGCTATGGACTTCTGGGCAAGCCTTGAGCATCAGCTGAGATACAAGACCTCTGCTAATCTTACTCCGGACATCTCCGATGAGCTGAAGGACTGCGCTGAACAGATAGCTGAGACCGATCTCCGTATGCAGAAGCTGTTCATGCAGATAAGTCAGCTGGAATGACAATTGACTTTTTAAGTATATAGTGGTATATTATATATATCAATTAACTGAGCTCATGGAGGTTTTTTATGCCATATTGTAAGTTCTGCGGAAAAAAACTTGAAGATAACGAAAACTGCTCCTGTCCTGATGCCCTCAAAGAAGCCGGCATCGTAACCGAAAATGAGATCTCCGATGCAGTTGAAGCTGCTCCTGATGTCTCAGAAGCTCCGGAGGATACTGCGGATACCGGTGAGGAATTATCCGAAAAAGCCGAAGCTGTCGTGGATAAGGCTAAGGATAAAGTATCCGGCGCTGAGGATTCCGTCAGCGAGGTACTGGACAGCGCAAGAAAAAGCATCTCAGACCTCGGAAATGAGCTGCACATAACAAAAGATGCTCCGAAAGCTGCTGCACCGGATTACCGCGCTTTCCGGAAGGGTATGACCATCATCTGCATACTCCTTGTACTTCTTGTACTGCTGCTGGCTCTGATAATCTCCATGCTTGGCGGAAGCTACAGAAAAGCTGTAAACGACCTTGTAAGAGGCGTAAATACCTGCAATTCCGAACTGGTCCTGCGCTCTGTATTCCCTGCTGACTACCTTGACGCAGTAAAGGAAGACGTATCCGATGAGGACGAGGACTGGGACTACATAATCGACGACTTCAATGAGGTCATCGAATCCATTCAGGAGTCCGCAGAGGACGAATATTTCGGAAGATCCCCTAAGCTCAGCATAAAGATCACTGAACGTGATAAGGTATCTTCACGGACAAGAAAAAAGATCGCCGAGCATTTCGATGATCTTGACTGCGATATTTCACGTATGTATAAGCTTAAAACAGAAATAACCGTCCGCGGAAAGGACGCTTCCGAATCTGCAAAGGTGAACCTGTACGCTGTAAAGCCAAAGGGCGGCAGATGGGTGGTTTATGCCGATGAGAAGGCTGCCGAGCGCATCGAGGACGGATTCAGAAAGCCTCTGAAAGAAATGTCCGGCAGTATCGAGGAAATAATGAGCGACTACGAAGAGACCTTTGAATGGTTTCAGAACCTGTCCACATAGGGTGAATGTACGGATTTTCAGGCATAATTTTGTCGGTGACAAGGCAAAAATCCGCCGACGGGCTGT
>CADBNS010000228.1 GCA_902796065.1 Ruminococcus flavefaciens | reverse complement strand
GTGTTTCCGATGGTCACACTGTCCTTGCCGCGGATTCCGTCATCGGCTGCGTTTACTATGAGATTGCCGTTGTATATCTTTATATCATCCTTCGATACTATCGCATCTCCGGCTTTTCCGTTCACCGTCAGCGTTCCTTTGCCCTTGAACTTCAGATCGTCCTTGGAGTAGATCGCTCCGGTGTCGGAATCTGCATTCGTATAGCCTGTTCCGTCTGTGATAGTGTTCTCTGTGCCGTTCTTCGATACGATGACTACTTCATCGCCTATTGATGCTACGTATATCGGAGAGTCTGCTGTGTTTGTAAGGCTCATGCCGCTGAGATCAAGCTCAACGACGCCGTCGGGATAGACAGTCTTATCTACGTCAACTACGATCTGTCCGCCATTCATCCCGCCGGTTACTGTAAAAACACCGGGCTGCTTTATTGTGCATACATTATTGCTTATTGCTGCCACTTCCGCCGGTGCGTTGGTGGTCATGTTCGCGCCAAGTGTTATTGCAAGGCCTTCTGTGGTCACTGTGGGCTCTGCTGAGGGCGGTACGTTGACTCCCGCAGCTGCTCCTGCAAGATTGACGTTTTCAAATACATTTACGCCATTGCTTACCGCAAAGAGCGATTCCTCATCGTTGGTATGCGTGATCCACTTGCCTGCATTTGTATTGGTGAAGTGGGTCGTTCCTGCCTTGATGCTCTCTGAGCTTATGAGGATATATTTGAACTTCTTCGTAAATTCTGCCTTCATGGTCTGGGCAGAGCCATTCATGGATTTCCACTCTAATGTGTTTGACTTCTTCCATGTGCCGTCTTTCTCATTTGTTGCGTCTGCCTTGCAGTTGAGCAGAATGACCGGCTGTGATGCTGATGTTATCTTTGTGGAATCTGCCTGATTATCTGTGGCTGTTGCGATAACTGTTCCGCCGGTGATATTTACTCCGCCTGCGGCTGTGAGTCCGCGGTCGCCGCCTGCCATGACTTTGCCGCCGCTGATGTCGATGGTCGTCTCTGCCTGTATCGCATCATTGCCTGCCTTGATCGTCACGCTGCCGCCTGTGATGGCTACGGCGTCCTTGCTGGACTTGATTCCGTCGCCCTCTGTATCTATTGTAAGCGTTCCGTCCTTCACTGTAAGGGACTTCTTCGCCTTGATTCCGTCTGTCTTGTCTGTGGAGTTCAGTGTCGTCACGTTGATGACTCCGCCGTTTACCTTTATATCATTGTTGCAGGAGATGGCTGTCTGTGTGTTCGCTGTGATGTTCAGTATGCCTGTTCCTGCTTCGCCGCCCTTTATCGTAAGGTCGTCCTTCGCTTCGATCACTGCTGCACCCAGAGAATCACCTGCGTAGGCTGTGTCGCCGTCTGAGATAGTGTTCTCTGTTCCGTCTGCTATGTTTATCGATGTGTTCTCTGCGTTGTTCACAAGGATCGCCGGTGCGCTCTTGCCTGTGATCTTCACGCCGTTAAGGTATATCTTTACTGTGTCCGGATCAGCTGCCTCGTCGGGGATATTTACGCATATCTGTCCGTCGTCAAGGGTTCCGTCTATGTAGAAGCTGCCGGAGTGGGTGATGGTAACTGTGGTGCCGTTTACTGTGGCATTGTCGCCCTCTACGGTTATTGCTGTGCCGCTGAGGTGTATCTTCGTGCCTTCTGCTGCCGGATCTGCTGGCTGGTCCTTCCATGATTCGGGCAGCTTTGTTATCAGCCCTGTGTCATACTTCTGGATCGACATGGAGTCCATTGCAGTTATTCCGTCGCCTCTGTTGAATACGTCTGCATTGTCCTTCTGCTGATCGTTCAGTGCATACTTCTCTTCGTTTGCTATGAACTGAAGTATTGCCAGTGAATCTGCCAGTGTTACCTTTCCGTCAAGGTTTACGTCGCCGTATACCGCTTCCGCTGCGCTTGCTGCCATTCCTGCAAAGGGCAGGGCAGTCAGTGCGATGCATGCCGATGAGAGTCCGGCGATGAGTTTTCTGGTTGCATGCTTTCTCATATTTTCTCAAACTCCTTCGTAGTGTATCTGGTCAATACACGTTGTCTATGTTTATGATTATAATTATTTAGTCTTAAAATAGTCTTAAAGTTACCATAATTAACGGTGAAAAGTTTGTGAAACTATCGACTATTAATAACACAATTCTGTCACATTTCTCCGCCTTTCCACATTAATACGACAAAAAGGCCCGGAAGATCCGGACCTTTTTGTTTGATTTTTAAGGGTGTTATATTGAGAAGAAAATCATTAACCTTTTACACCGCCAAGGGCTACACCCTCGATAATATACTTTGAAAGGAGGAAGTATACTACCAACAGCGGTAATACCGTCAGAAACAGTCCAAGATATATTGCACCGAATTCTGTCTTGTATATGTCTCCGTTCAGAAGGCTTACCATGATCGGCATTGTGTACTTTGTTGGCTTTGAAAGAAGTACCTGTGGCATGAAGAGGTTGTTCCAGCTTCCTACAAATGCGAAGATCGCCTGTGTTGCCATCGCCGGTGTCATCATCGGTAATACGATCTGATTGAATATTCTGAACTCTCCTGCGCCGTCGATTCTCGCAGACTGAAGGATCTCCATCGGAAGGGAGGGGATCATGTACTGTCTCATGAAGAATACAGTCGTCGGGGCTGCTATCGAGGGAAGGATGAGTGCTATGAGCTTGTTTGTCATTCCTATGCTGAATATGAACTTATAGAAACCGATAGCTGTAAGCTGTGCCGGGATCATAAGTACTGCCATGATCAGTGTGAAGAATGGCTTCCTCAGCTTCCAGTCATATGCGACAAGCGCAAATGCTGTCATTGTTGAGAAGTATACGTTCAGAGCTGTTGAGCCGGCAGATACGATCAGTGAGTTCAGGAATCCGCGTATAGGATCAAAGTCCTGACCTGAGAATACCTTCATGTTGAAGGGCAGGTACTTCGACGGGATCAGTGATACTGCGTGCTGCTGGATCTGCGGCGTGTTTCTCGTGGAGTTAACTATCATTATTACAAACGGGAGCAGACTGAGTACCGTCAGGATTATACATACAGTGTATGCGACGATCTTGAATGTTATTGATCCCGCACCTTTTTTTACTACTGCCATGACTGTCCTCCTGCCGCTGCTTTCTTTGCCGCCTTTTTCTCACGCTTCTTCTCAACCTCTATCCTGTGCTCGTCTTCGTCACGCATTACACGGAACAGTATCGCTGAGAATACTGCGATGATAACAAACATTATCATACTTGCTGCAGATGCCTTGTTGTAAAGGAAGCTGCCCATGAATGCCTGGTTGAAGATGAATACGCTTGATGTGATGGTTGCGTTATCCGGTCCGCCGTTTCTGAACAGCTTGGGAATATCGTACATATTAAGTCCGCCGACAAGGCTGGTTACAAGCGTATAGAGAAGTACCGTTTTAAGGTTCGGGATTGTTATTTTGAAGAATGTCTGAATACCGTTTGCGCCGTCAATATCCGCTGCTTCATATATATCAGGGCTTATTCCAAGTACTCCGGAAATAAGTACGATCATTGTGTTGCCGTACCATGTCCAGAACTGGATAAACGCTACAGTGATACGTGTTGCACTCTTGTCTACCGCGAAATTGTATGCAGCATCCTTGATTCCAAGACTCGTAAGTATATCATTTACAGGTCCGACAGGATAGCTGAACAGATTCTGGAACAGGATCGCAACTGTAGCAGCTGTGATTATATTAGGCATATAGAATACTACCTTAAAGAATCCTTTGCCCTTTATCTCATTGGTATGGGAAGTAAACCAAGCTGTAAGGAGAAGGGCCATTGAGATCTGAGGAATAAAGTTCATTATCCATATCGCTACAGTGTTCTTGAGCGATGTGATAAAGGTCTTGTTTTTCAGGACAGCACGATAGTTGTCAAATGGCTGGTCAAGAAAATGCCAGTCGTTGTTGCCAAGACCCTTACAGTCAGTGAAGCCAAGCACTGCTGTGTATATCGTCGGATAAAGAGAGAAGATAAGAAACGCAGCAACAAATGGTATGCTGAAGATGTATCCGTACTTTGCGTAACTGATACCCTTGGGCTGTTTTGCCAAAGCTGTTTACCTCCTTTGTATATCCGGCAGCACAGACAAGCTGCACTGCCGGACACAAATCAAATCAATTCAGTTTAGTTTAGCGGTTATTATTCAACCTCGATGTCGATGCTGTCGCCTACAGCCTGCTTGAAGTCTGCGATAGCTTCGTCACGTGTCTTGTTGCCAGCTGTGTACTGACGAACCTGATCACGCCACAGGTTGTTGATGTTCTCATCGTACTCTGTGAGGTTCTTACCTGTTGCATATTCGTTAGCAGGTACGAAGTAATCGAACATATTCTGTCCGCCGAGGAAATCAAGTGTTCCGTCAGACTTCTTCATTACTACGTTAGATGCAACTGTATCCTTTGAGCCGCCTACACCATATGTGCCGTTTGCCCACTTGTACTGGAGACCATCCTCAGTTGTGTCAAGTGTTACCCAGTGAATGAATTCACCAACGCCTTCCTTGACCTGAGAATCCTTATTGCTGAGGAGCCATGTGCCGCCCCAGAAGAAGCCGATAGGTGAGTCACAAACTGCCCAGTCGCCGAATGTGCCCTGTCCCTCGAGCTTGTTGCCGTCTGCATCGAATGAACCACAGTTCTTTACAATTGTGTAGTTGATGAGCCATGCAGGTCCGAAGAATCCGAATACAGGCTGCTCGCCGGCACCCTGCATATCTGCGAACCATGCATCCTGCCAGTCCTGAGTATCGTTGTGCCAGCCTTTGTCCTTGAGCTGCTTGGAGAGATCAAGGAATTCCTCACGCTTAGGATCGATTGTGAGCTTTCCGTCAACTACCCAGCCCTGGTCAGAGCTGTTCTCTACTGCGTGCCAGATGTCACCGTCGCCTGATACTGCTGCGATGCCCTTGCTCTTCAGAGTTGCTGCTGCTTCCCAGAACTTATCCCAGCTGCCTGAACCGCCGCCGATTGTCTTTGAGATCTCTGCCGGATCATCTGTGCCGAATGCTTCCTTAGCCAGTGAACGACGATAGATGAAGCATCCGCCTGTTGCCTGGTAAGGAAGTCCTACCAGCTTGCCGTCCTTTGTACCGATGTCTACTGAGTACTGTGCGATCTCTGCACTGTCAACCTCACTTACATCGATACCGAGGTCCTCGTATGTGCCTACGTACTGTGATGCAGCACCCTGTGTGTACTTCAGTACGAATGCAGCCTCTGCACAGTAAAGGTCAGGAGCGTCCTTGCCGCCAGCTGCGAGAGCCTGGTCAAGTGCGTTCTGGTATGCACCGTTATCGGTTGCCTTAACTGTCTTTGAGATCTTGTACTTTGCTGCGAAATCAGGATGATCCTTTGCATATGCCTCTGCCATGCCGGGAACTTCCTCTGTGAATGACCAAAGATTGATTACCTTCTGATCGCCGGAAGGTGCAGCGTCGCTTGAAGAGTCACCGCTGTCGTCTGACTGTGATGCTGTGTCAGCGGGCTTTGCTGTGTCGGGTGTTGATGCGGGCTCTGATGTTGCACCGCCGCAAGCTGTCATTGAAGCCAGCATTGCAACTGCTGCTACTGCTGATAATACTTTTTTCATTTTTGGTTTTCCTCCAATACAATTTATTTTATAAGATTTAATTTGGGGCTTGATTAAAGGCTGAAGAGTACGTTGTTTACGATAGACTCCAGCATCTCCTGACGGCCGCTTGAAAGTGAATCTGTTACCTCACCCTTGGAAAGTGCATACTTCTCAAGGTCTTCCATTGTTACCTTGCCGTCTACGATGTCCTTACCGATACCTGTGTTCCATGATGCATAACGATCTTCAATGAACTTGTCGATCCTGCCGTCTTCGATCAGCTTGAGTGCTGCTCTGAAGCCAAGTGCAAATGCATCCATACCTGCTATATAGCTGTAGAAGATGTCCTCAGGTGTGAAGGATCCTCTTCTTGCCTTTGCGTCAAAGTTCAGACCGCCGTTTGTGAAGCCGCCTGCCTTGATTACTTCGTACATACACATTGTTGTGTCATAGACGTTGGTCGGGAACTGGTCTGTATCCCATCCGAGAAGCGGATCGCCCTGGTTTGCATCGATTGATCCGAATACGCCGTTTACTCTTGCTGTTGCCAGCTCATGCTGGAATGTGTGCTGTGCAAGTGTTGCGTGGTTTGCTTCTATGTTCATCTTGAAATCCTTGTCAAGTCCGTACTTTCTAAGGAAGCCAAGTACTGTTGCTGTATCAAAGTCATACTGGTGCTTTGTGGGCTCCTTTGGCTTTGGCTCAATGTAGAAGTCGCCCTTGAAGCCGATCTTTCTGCCGTAGTCTACTGCAAGTCTCATAAGACGTGCCATGTTGTCAAGCTCAATGCCCATGTTTGTGTTGAGCAGTGTCTCGTATCCCTCACGGCCGCCCCAGAATACGTATCCTGTACCGCCAAGCTTTACTGTGGACTCCAGTGCCTTCTTGATCTGTGCTGCGCTGAATGCAAATACGTCAGCTGATGGTGATGTGCCTGCACCGTGCATGAAACGTGGGTGATCGAAGCACTTTGCTGTTCCCCAGAGGCACTTGAGGCCTGTTTCGTCCTGCTTTGCCTTGATGTAATCTGTTACCTTGTCAAGCTCTGCGTTTGATGCTGCAAGGCTGCCGTACTCAGGTGAAAGGTCACGGTCGTGGAAGCAGAAATAGTCGATCGAGAGCTTCTGCATGATCTCAAATGCTGCGTCTACCTTTGCCTTTGCTCTTGCTTCAGGTGCGCTCTCACCCCATGTCTTGTCTGCTGTGCCGCAGCCGAACATATCTGTTCCGTCGCCGCCCATTGTGTGCCACCATGAGAGAGCAAACTTCAGATGCTCACGCATTGGCTTGCCTGCGATTACTTCATCGGGATTATAGTATTTGAATGCAAGGGGATTTGTACTGTCCTTGCCCTCATAAGGTATCTTACCGATATTGCTGAAAAATTCCATTTAATGATCCTCCATTAACGATTTATTTTTACTGAGAGACACTTTGTGCCTGTCAGTTTTTCACTTAATTCATC
>CADBNS010000227.1 GCA_902796065.1 Ruminococcus flavefaciens | reverse complement strand
TCCGTTCTATACCGGAAAGCAGAAGCTTGTTGATACAGGCGGACGTGTTGACAGATTCAAGAAGCGTTTCAATCTCGATAAGTAATCACAAGCCGGTCTTTGACCGGCTTTTTCCGCTTTACACGGTGTATATTTATGAACTATTTTACTATTGATAAACCTGCCTCTGCCTCATTCATCGAAAAAAGATCAGAGTTCATCGGCTATATCGCGCCCGTTACCTCCAACGATCAGGCTGTGGAATTCGTTAACTCCATCAAGGCTATGCATAGAAAAGCTAAGCACAACGTCTACGCCTATATCCTCCGACAGGACAATATCTCCCGGTATTCCGACGACGGTGAGCCTCAGGGTACCGCCGGAGTCCCCGTCCTCGATGTCATCCAGAAACGAGGTCTGACTGACGTTTGTGTGGTGGTAACACGCTATTTCGGCGGTATCCTCCTCGGAGGAGGCGGTCTCGTCCGCGCCTATTCCCACGCCGCTTCACTTGCCTGCGATGCCGCTCATATCATGGATATGCGCCTCTGCCGCAGACTCAGGATCTCTACAGACTACGGTCTGTACGGTAAGATCAGCTATATCCTCCCAAATTATAAGACTATCACTGTCAATTCCGATTTCGGTCAGGACGTTACCCTCGAGATCCTCGTCATGTCCGATATGCTCGAGCCGCTTATGAAGGATATTACTGAAACTACCAACGGATCTGCTGTAGTCTCAGACTGCGGCGAGCTGTTCAGTGACTTCTCCTCAGTTACCTGATCTTTCCGGTTTCTTTTCAGATTTTTTTCAAAAAATTTTAAAGGGTTTTTCCTTTCCGCTGAGTATAAGTATATTAGGTAGGTATATGCTTGGTTTACCTGACCTTCGCTATCTATAAAGGGGTGATATTATGACTGTCCGCGAACAGACTGAGATCTACGAAATGGCGTTCCTTAGCAACTACGCCTGCACAAGCTACGACGAAGAGAATACCCGCCGTGTCCGCTATGAGGAAAAATGCCCGTACCGCACCGATTTCCAGCGCGACCGCGATCGTATCCTCCACTGTAACTCCTTCCGCAGACTTAAAAGAAAGACTCAGGTCTTCCTCTCTCCTATCGGCGACCACTACCGCACCCGTCTGACCCATACCCTCGAGGTGGCTCAGATAGCACGTACTATTTCCCGCGGTCTGCGCCTGAATGAGGATCTCACTGAGGCTATCGCTCTCGGTCATGACCTCGGTCACTCTCCTTTCGGTCACTGCGGTGAGGCTGTTCTCAATGAGATCTGTCCCCACGGCTTTAAGCACTACCTGCAGAGCGTCCGCGTCGTCGAGACCCTGGAGAAAAAAGGCAGGGGCCTTAACCTCACCTTCGCTGTGAAAAACGGTATCGCCTGCCATACCAATAAGATCGCCGCTACCAAAGAAGGCAATGTCGTAAGACTCGCTGATACCATCGCTTACATAAATCACGATATTGAGGACTCCATCCGCGCCGGTATCCTGTCTCCTTTCGACCTCCCTGCTGACTGCGTGAGAGTGCTCGGCAATACCAAAACCCAGCGTATCACTACCCTCGTCGCTTCCGTTATCCAGAACGGAGGGTATATCATCGATTTTGCTCCCGATATTCGCAAGGCTCACGATGACCTCAAGGCTTTCATGTTCGCTAAGGTGTATAAGAATCCTGCCGCTAAACAGGAGGAGTCCAAGGCTGAACTGCTTATCCGCGCTCTCTATGCCTACTATATCGAGAATACCAAAAAACTCCCCGAAGAATACCGCGCTATCGCAAGGGATACCGATCCCGACCGCGCTGTCTGCGACTATATCTCCGGCATGAGCGATGAGTACGCTGTTGACCTCTATACAGACCTCTTCGTACCTAAGTTCTGGAAGTGAGTTCAGATGGCAAGAAATGACGAATTTATCTTTGCGCTCAGAAACGCTAACCCCATAGATCAGGTCATGAGCTCCTATGTCCAGCTGAAACGCACCGGACGTAATTATGTCTGCTCCTGTCCCTTCCATTCAGAAAAAACACCGTCCTGCAACGTATTCATGGATACCCAGAGCTTCTACTGCTTCGGCTGCGGTGCCGGCGGCGATGTTATCACCTTCGTGATGAAGATCGAAAACCTTACCTTCATGGAAGCTGTCAGAGAACTGGCTCAGCGCGCAGGTATGGAAGTCCCCGATAATAACAGGGATCAGGATAACGGTCTCGCTCAGCGTAAACAGCGTATATACGAAATGAACCGCATTGCCGCCAATTTCTACTATACCTGCCTCGTCAAGGGCGATAATAAAGCCGGTCTGAAATACTTCTACGACCGCAAGCTCACTCCACAGACTATTAAAAAATACGGCCTCGGATTTGCTCCCGATTCATGGTACTCACTCTCCGATCTGCTCCGCTCAAAAGGCTTCTCAGATAAGGAGATCGCTGATGCGTGGCTCGGCGGTCTCAGCAGCAAGTCCGACAAGGCATACGATATGTTCCGGAACCGCGTTATGTTCCCTATTGTGGACCTGCGTGGCAATATCATCGGCTTCGGCGGTCGAGTCCTCGATGACTCCAAACCGAAATACCTCAATACCAGCGCTACCCCGGTCTTCGACAAGGGAAACAACCTCTTCTCTATGAACTTCGCCAAGAACTCTCCGCTGAAACGTATTATCCTCTGTGAAGGTTATATGGACGTTATTGCGGTCAATCAGGCAGGCTTCGAGAACGTCGTCGCTACCCTCGGTACTGCTATTACTTCCGGTCAGGCAAGACTTATCAGCCACTACGCTGACGAGGTCATCATTTCCTACGACAGCGACGCCGCAGGTCAGAATGCCACACGCAAGGCTATCCAGCACTTCGCCGATGTCGGCGTGGATACCCGTATCCTCCGCATGGAGGGCGCTAAGGACCCCGATGAGTTCATCAAGAAATTCGGCGCTGACCGGTTCAGAATGCTCATTGACGGCTCCGATGATGCTATGCTGTTTATGCTCGACCGGTGCGAAAACGATATCGATATTAGCTCACCGGCTGGCAGAACTAAACTCCTTAACCGTCTGGCTGAGGTACTTTCCGGTATACAGAATCCGCTGGAGCTTGAGGTCTATACCTCACGTACAGCTAAAAAGTATGACTTCCCTTACGATGTCCTAAAGGCTCATGTTGACAACCTTTCCAATAAAAAACGCCTCTCGCAGAATAACAAGGAATGGAAAAATATCACCACGCAGACTACTCTGGTCCGCGATGATATAAATCCCGATGCCGTTAAGCATAAAAAAGAGGCAAGGGCTGAGGAAACTATCATTTCCTATCTCCTCAGACGCTCCGGTGAAGCCGCTTCTATCGCTCAGGATGCTCCGCCGGATATATTCGTTACCGATTTCAACCGGAGAGTCTATTCCGCTCTCCTTGATAAAATGAGTTCATCTGATAATTTCTCGATCTCTCTCCTCGCAGATGAATTTTCTGTGGACGAAATGGGGAAAATAACCGGCATGGATGCCCGTGAACGTGAGCTTTCCATCACACCTCAGGTGTTCCGCGACTGCATCGCTGTTCTCAGAAATTCCAGAAGCTCCAACGCTTCATCAGACGGTTCCATCTCCGATGACGACCTCAGAAACCTCTTCAATTCTAAGAAAGGATAACGGAGCTTTCGCCTCCCATATATCTGATATGAAATTATTCCCTATGCTTGCAGCTGCTTCTACTGCTGCGATCCTCCTTACCGGCTGCGGTGCTCTCGATCAGCTGGGCGCTAAGACCCAGTTTTCTGTTGAGCTGCCTGAAAAATTCGAGCTGGAAGATGCGGTCGATGTGCACTGCGCCTTCGATCCGGCTGAACACTCCGAATGGTATGACGATGTATGCAATCAGATCCTCAACTACCAGATGAGCGTATCTATACCCGAAAATCTCAAGCACAGTGCTGCTCCCTGGTTCATCGACAGCGTTATGATGGACCATCCGGACGCCTTCTGGATAAGCACTTACTATAAGTCCTCTACTGCTAAAACTACTGACTTCAGATTTGAACTGAACGATAAGATCGATAAGGACAAGCTCAGCGAAATGCATCAGCAGCTCCTTGATAAGGCTGACGAGATAATCAGCATGATCCCGGACGGCGCCTCCGATTACGATAAGGCTCTCTTCGTTCACGACTATATCGCTAAAAACAGCGAGTACGACCACCCCGCTGCCGCTGACCCCGATGTGAACCCTATGGCTTTCAACGCCTATGGCTGCCTCATCGAAGGCAAGTGCGTCTGCGCCGGATACGCCCGCGCTTATTCCCTTATACTCAAACGCCTCGGTATCGAGTGCTGCTACTCATGGGGATACCCGTACAGCGGCGAGTCCCATGCGTGGAACTACGTCATGATCGACGGCAAGTACTACTGGGTAGATGTCACTTGGGATGACATGGATGCTGAAAATGACGGCGGTCCTGCGGTCGTACATACCTACTTCATGATAAATGACGATATGCTGCGCAGAACAAGAAAAAGCGAATGGGAACAGATCTTCGCTCCGGAATGCTCTTCCACTGATCTGAATTACCATGTCAAGAACGGTACCTTCTTCACCGGATACGACAAGGATTCCGTTGCTTCAGCCATCAGCGCTCAGAAGGATAACGGCTGCGCTGAGATCATGTTCGCCGATTACGATTCCTATTGCAGCGCTCTTACCGGTCTGTTCGGCAAGGGTGACATTTATAAAGGTATTGACGTAAAGTCCGATACTTTCAAGTATTACAGAGACGACAGAATGTATACACTGTATTTCATTTTCTGATTCGTGATGAGATCACAGTACTTTTCTTATTGAGGAGGTTTTTCATTTTGGATCATAAAAAGAATACTATCGATTCCCTTCTTGAACGAGGTCAGGCTAACGGCAAGCTCACTACCAAGGAGATCACCGATGCCCTCGAAGAACTGGATTTCGATGTCGATCAGATCAACAGCTTCTATGACAGCTGTGAAGCTAATAATATCGAAATCGTTGAGGATATGGACCTCGATAACGACCTCCGGATAGGACTCGATTCTAACCTCACCGATGACCTTGAGCTCGCTCTGTCTACTGAAGGTATCGCTATCGATGACCCCGTTAAGATCTACCTGAAAGAGATCGGTATCGTTCCGCTGCTCTCCACTGAGGAGGAGATCGAACTTGCTCAGCATATGAACAACGGCAACTCCTACGCTAAAAAACGACTCATTGAAGCTAACCTCCGTCTCGTCGTCAGCATCGCTAAAAAATACGTCGGCCGCGGTATGCAGTTCCTCGATCTCATTCAGGAAGGTAATATGGGTCTCATCAAAGCTGTCGAAAAATTCGACTACACAAAGGGCTTTAAATTCAGTACCTACGCTACCTGGTGGATCCGTCAGGCTATTACCCGCGCTATCGCCGATCAGGCAAGAACTATCCGTATCCCCGTCCATATGGTGGAAACTATCACTAAGGTCAAAAAGGCAGCAAGTCAGCTCCTCCATGAGAACGGTCACGATCCTTCTCCGGAAGAGATCGCTTCAAAGCTCAATATGCCGGTGGACAAGGTTCGCGAAATTATGCGCGTCGCTCAGGATCCTGTCTCACTGGAAACTCCTATCGGTGAGGAGGAGGACAGCCACCTCGGTGACTTCATTCCAGACGATGAAGCTCCCGCTCCTGCTGATGCTGCTTCTAACTCCATGCTCAAAGAACAGCTCAATGAGATACTCTCTACCCTGACCGAACGCGAGGCTAAGGTCCTGCGCCTTCGCTTCGGTATCGATGACGGTAAACAGCGTACTCTCGAGGAGGTCGGTCTGATGTTCGATGTCACACGCGAACGTATAAGACAGATAGAGGCTAAAGCCCTCAGAAAACTCCGACACCCAAGCAGAAGCAAAAAAGTCAAGGACTACCTTGAATAAGCTCCCGCACTTTTACGATCATTACGGCATACTTTCTGCCGCTTACTATACAGGAGGTTAATTATGGATAAAAAGAATGTTTCGCTCGAAGCTTTACTGGAAAAGGGAAAAATAACCGGTAAACTGTCAACTAAGGAGATCAGCGATATGATCGAGGAGATGGACTTCGATCCCGATCAGCTCAATGCCATCTACGACAGCTGTGAGGCTAATAATATCGAAATCGTCGATGACCTCGATATTGATGCAAGTATCAGTCTCGATGACGATATTGACATCGACCTCTCAGATGATCTCGAAAAATCTCTCTCTACTGAGGGTATCGCTATCGATGACCCCGTTAAGCTCTACCTCAAGGATATTGGTAACTATCCCCTCCTCTCCGCTGATGAAGAGGCTGAGCTCGCTGAAAGAGCTTCTCAGGGCGACAGTGAGGCTAAAAAACGCCTCGAGGAAGCTAACCTGCGTCTCGTTGTCAGCATCGCTAAAAAATACGTAGGCCGCGGTATGCAGTTCCTCGACCTCATTCAGGAAGGCAATATCGGACTTATCCGCGCTGTGGACAAGTTCGATCACTCCAAGGGCTTCAAGCTCTCTACATACGCTACATGGTGGATCCGTCAGGCTATTACCCGCGCTATCGCTGACCACTCAAGAAATATCCGCCTCCCCGTTCATATGGTCGAAACTCATAATAAGATCAAAAAGGCGGCTAATGTGATACTCAGCCAGACCAACCGCGAGCCTACTCATGAGGAGATCGCCGAAATGATCGGTATCTCTCCCGATAAGGTACGCGAGGTTATCCGCTTCTCACAGGATACACTCTCCCTCGAAACCCCTATCGGTGAGGAGGAGGACAGCCACCTCGGCGATTTCCTGCCAGATGATAACGCTCCCGCTCCTGAGGAATCAGCTCATAACACTATGCTCAAGGAACAGCTCAATGAGGTCCTCTCTACCCTCACAGAACGTGAGGCTATGGTCCTCAAGCTCCGCTTCGGTCTCGACGATAATAAAGCCCGTACCCTCGAGGAGGTCGGCGAAAGATTCGACGTTACCCGTGAGCGTATCCGCCAGATCGAGGCTAAGGCGCTCAGAAAACTCCGCCACCCAAGCAGAAGCAAAAAACTCCGCGATTTCCTCTATTGATCCGATCTTGCGCTTTCTGTCACTGAGATACTTATATGATCGCTTCTTTCGTTTTAGACTACCCTGTTCTCATATCAGAAAACTTTCTTATAACTGAAACTGCTTTTAAATCCTCTAATATACACACTTGTATGAAACGATTCGCGAAATGAGCTTTGGAATTGATGCAGTATATCTGCAGTAAGAATACTCTGCTGTGGATATACCTCCTCTTCCTTCCGCTCGGTATTTATATAGAATGGCCCATATCTCCTGAATTATTGATATGGCTTCTTTCCCCCTCTTTTGGGGGCTTTTCTTTTTTTCGTATATCTGCCGCCAGTAACGGGAATAATACCTTCACATTTATTGTGGAGGTGCTTTTTTTATGTATCAGATCTATTTCAATCAGCGCGAATATGCCGGACAGCTGAAACGCGGAACTCTCTTTATCAAGATCGCTGCCATCATCACCGCTGCTGCTGTTATTCTCGCCGCCGGATAGCAATATCCTGTGTGTTTTTCGCAATATTTTACTTGAATTATAGACAAACTATTTTTATTGTGATATAATGTATTATAATAAGTGCATCCGGAGTAACTGCCGTTTGCCGGTTATTGCTCCAAAATTCGTTCGGGATGCGCAAATCCTGTATACTATGGGATTTTTGTGCGTCACATTTCTTTATATCAGGCTCTT